>JAEZXM010000110.1 GCA_023419875.1 Pseudomonadota bacterium
CGGGCTCCGGCGAGCTGCTCGCGAGCCTCCTGGCGCTCTCGCTCAAGATGCTCGCCAAGGGCGAGCGGATCGAGCCGCGCCCCGTCGCGCCGGCGCAGCCGCAGGTCCAGGCGCAGCCCGCCGTTCCCGCGACCGTCGTCGCTCGGTAGCTCCGGCTTCTTCCGAACCCCGGCGGCAGCGCCGCCGGGGCGTTCGGGGTCAGCTCAGCGCCGCGCGTCGAGCCAGGTCGCGATCCGCTCCGCGACCTTGGCCGGCGTGAACCCGAAGTGCTCGGCGAGCGCCTTCTCGGGCGCGCTCTCGCCGAAGCGGTCGATCCCGATCACCAGCCCCTCGCGGCCGACGAGCCGCCACCACTCCGTGCCGCGCGCCGCCTCGACCGCGGCGCTGGGGAGCGCCGGCGGCAGGACCGCGTCGCGCCAGGCGGCCGGCTGCGCCAGGAACCGCTCCAGGCACGGGATCGAGACGAGCCTGCCCGGCTTGCCGTGCTGGGCGAGGAGCTCGAGCGCCGCCTGCGCGAGCGGGACCTCCGAGCCGGTCGCGAGGAGCGTGAACCGTGCGGAGGCCGGCGCTGCCACCGTGTAGCCGCCCTTCCGGATCGCCTCGCCGTCGACGGCGCCGTCGCGCTTCACCGGCGCGAGCTTCTGCCGGGTGAGGACGAGCGACGTCGGCCCGTCCCGGCGCAGCAGCGCCGACGACCAGGCGGTGGCCACCTCGGCCGGATCGGCGGGGCGCCACACCTCCACGTTCGGGATCGCCCGGAGCGTCGTGAGGTGCTCGACCGGCTGGTGCGTCGGGCCGTCCTCGCCGAGGAAGATCGAGTCGTGGGTGTAGAGGAAGTTCACCGACAGCTTCGAGAGCGCGGCGAGCCGGACCGGCGACCGCATGTAGTCGAGGAACTGGAGGAACGTCGCGACGGTGGGCAGGAAGAGGCCGTCGTAGGCAAGCCCGTTGGCGATCGCCCCCATCGCGTGCTCGCGGACGCCGTAGAAGACGTTCCGCCCGCCGTAGCTGCCCGGCGAAACCGCGCCGCCGCCCTTCACCTCGTTGTTGTTCGACTCGAAGAGATCGGCCGAGCCGGAGACGAAGCTCGGGACCATCGCGGCGAGCTTCTGCACGATCGCGCCGCTCACCTTGCGCGTGGAGTCGGGCGCGGGCAGGTCGGCGAGGAGCCGGGCCAGGAGGTCCGCGGGGACGGTCCGCTCGACGTGCGCGTCGAGGAGCTTCGCCGGCTCGGCGTGATCGCGCCGCCACGCCGACGCGCGCGCCGCCCACGCCTTCTTCTGCGCGAGCTTCTCCTCCCGCACTCCGGCCCAGAGCGCGCGCACGTCCTCGGGCACGAGGAAGCGCGGCGTCTCGGGCCAGCCGAGCGCCTTCTTCGTGGCGGCGAGCTCCTCCTCGCCGAGCGGCGCACCGTGCACGCCGGAGGTGCCCGCCTTCTTCGGCGCGCCGAAGCCGATGACGGTCTTCACGCGCACGAGGCTCGGCCGCGCCAGCTCCGCCTTCGCGGCGGCGATCGCGCGGTCGATGCCGTCGAGGTCGCGCCCGTCCACCGCCTGCACGTGCCAGCCGTACGCCTCGAACCGCCTGGTGACGTCCTCGCCCGAGAACGAGACCGTGGTCTTGCCGTCGATGGTGATGCCGTTGTCGTCGTAGAGGACCACGAGCCGGCCGAGCTTGTTGTGGCCGGCGAAGCTCGCCGCCTCGGAGGCGACGCCCTCCATGAGGTCGCCGTCGCCGCACATCGCGTAGACGAAGTGGTCCTCGACCGGGTTCCCCGGACCGAGCTTCGCGGAGAGCATCGCCTGGCCGAGCGCGAACCCGACGGCGTTGGCGATGCCCTGGCCGAGCGGGCCGGTGGTGCACTCGACGCCCGGCAGCATCCCGAACTCGGGGTGGCCCGGGGTACGCGAGTGGAGCTGCCGGAACGTCTTGAGATCTTCGAGGGTGCAGTCGAAGCCGGCGAGGTGGAGGAGGGAGTAGAGCAGCATCGACCCGTGGCCGCCGGAGAGGACGAACCGGTCGCGGCCGAGCCAGCGCGGATCGGCGGGGTCGTAGCGGAGGTGCCGCGTCCAGAGCACGAAGGCCATGTCGGCCGCGCCCATCGGCATCCCGGGGTGGCCGCTGTTCGCCTGCTGGACGCCGTCGGCGGCCAGCATGCGGATGGTGGTGATCGCCTTCTCCTGGAGCTCTCGATTCGTGGACACGTGGGGCCTCGCTGGGTCGGAAACCTGGAGGCCGGATACTAACGGAATTCAGGGGGGCGAGGGTGCGAGCGGAGGGCGGCCTGCCGAGCAGGCGGCAGGCCGCCGCACGTGGCCGGTCTGAAGCGTTTCAGGGAGGGTCGGTGAGGGTGATCGCGTATCCGCTCATCTCGGTCGCGCCCGTTCCCACCACCACCTCGGTCCCGAGGACGAGCGGCGCGGAAGGCTACTCGGGCACGTGGACGAGGAGCAGGACCAGCGCGGCGCCCCCCACGAGGAAGGCGAGGAGGCTGTGGGCGTGGATGCCGTACGCGGCGAGGCTCGCGGCGACACCGGAAGCGATCGCCATCGCCGGGATGTGCCAGCGCTCGTCGGGGATGCGCCGCACGAGTCGGAGGCCGAGCGGGTTCCACTCGCCGCGCCGCCCCGCCCGGCTGCCCCAGCCGCCCCACCCGCCGATCCGCCGGCGCTCCGCGTCGCCCACCTCGCGCGCCATGGCCTCGGCCGCGGCGCGACGCTCGCGGGCCTCCTCCGCCTCCGCCCGCGCGCGGATCTCCGCGCGCTCGGCCGCGATCCGGGCCACGCGCTCCGCCTCGCCCAGGCGCGCCGCCCAGAAGC
>JAEZXM010000130.1 GCA_023419875.1 Pseudomonadota bacterium
GTGCGGAGCGCGCCCGTCCTCCCGCGCGCCGCCCGCGCGGCGATGTCGCACGCGCTCTCGCCCGAGGAGCTCCTCGGCCTCGCGCGCGCGCTCCACGGACGCGCCCCGCCCGCCGCGCTCGTCACGATCGCCGGCCGTGACTTCGCGTTTGGTGAATCACTCTCGCCGGAGGTCGCCGCCGCCGTCCCGGCGGCCCGCGCGCGCGCGTGCGAGGAGGCCGCGGAGTTCCGGCGCGCCCCACCTGGTGGGGTATGAGCGCGCATGTAGGCTCCGAGGCCTGCGTGGGCACCTTGCCGGGCTTCGCCTCTCGCCACACCCGGAATTTCTCAACACTCCGTTGATCGGGATCACGCGGGCTCGCTCCCACGGTGAACCGGATCGTCGCGGAAGGTGGGAAGATTCTCTCCTCGAATGGCCCTGCACGATCCCGCAGGGGGGGAGCCATGGCGCACCCGCTGACGACCTGCACCTTCTGCGGCGCGGGGTGCGGCCTTCACCTCGAAGTCCAGGGTGGGCGTGTGGTCGGCGTCTACCCGAGCCGCTCCCATCCCGCGAGCCGGGGCCGTCTCTGCGTCCGCGGCTGGAACGTCCACGAGATCGCGAGCGCGCCCGACCGGCTGCGCCGTCCTCTCTTGCGGCGGAGCCGCGACGCCGAGCTCACGGAGGTGAGCTGGGACGAGGCGCTCGCCTTCCTCGTCGAGCGCCTGCACGCGGTGGTGGCCCGCTACGGCCCGGAGGCGGTCGCCCTGTACTGCTCGCCGCGGTGCTCCAACGAGGAGGCGTACCTGCTCCAGAAGCTCGGCCGCGCGGTGATCGGCACCCCGCACGTCGACCACGGCGCCGGCGTCTACGCGAACAACTCGATCGACGTCCTCTCGCGCCTCCTCGGCGTCCCGGCGGCGACGGGCGCCCTCGCCGATCTCGACCGGACCGCGCTCGTCCTCGTGGACGGGCTCGACCTCGCCCGCCAGCTCCCGACGGTTGCCGGCCGGGTGATCCGCGCCCGGCTTCGCGGGGCGCACCTGCTCGTCGTGGGCGAGCGGCGCTACCGGGTGGCCGAGCACGCGGAGCGGTTCCTCCAGCTCCGACCCGGGACCGAGGCGCGCCTCTACGCCGCCATGGCCAAGGTGATCGCCGACCGCGGCCTCCACGACCGAGAGTTCCTGCGCGCGCGCTGCCGGGACGCGGACGCGTTCGTCGACGCGGTCCGTGAGGTGGACCTCATCGGCGCGGCCGCGGCCTGCGGGCTCGAGCCGGCGCAGATCGAGGAGGCGGCCCTCCTCTACGGAGAGTCACGTCCCGCGGTCATCCTCTACTCCACCGCCGCGCCGCGCCCTCCCGAGGTGATCGAGGCGCTCGTCTCCCTCGCGCTCCTCACCGGCAACGTGGGCCGGCCCGGCGGCGGCGTGTACCCGCTCGCCGAGCACAACAACCTCCAGGGCGTCTGCGACGTCGGCATGCTCCCCGACCGGCTCCCGGGATACCGGCCGGCCGGGAGCGCGAGCGCGCGCGCCGAGCTGGAGCGGCGCTGGGGCGCTCCGCTGCCCGCGGGCCCCGGCCTCTCCGCCGCCGCCGTCTTCGGGGCCGCCGCCTCGCCCATCCGCGCGCTCTGGCTCACGCGCTACGATCCCATCGGCACCGCCACCGGCTCGAACGCGGTCAAGGCGCTCGAGGACTGCGAGCTCGTGGTCGTGCAGCACGTCTTCCGCACGCCGACCGCGGCCCACGCCCACCTCGTCCTCCCCACCACCGCCTTCGGTGAGGAGCAGGTGACGTTCACCAGCACCGAGCGGCGCATCCAGCTCGCCGCCCAGGCGGTGGCGCCGCCGGCCGGCATCGAGCCCGCGTGGAAGCAGCTCACGCGCCTCGCCGACGCGCTCGGCGCGCGCTGGGCGTACCCGACCGCCGCGCGCGTGATGGACGAGATCGCGGAGGTGGTCCCGTTCTACTCCGGCGTCACCCACGCGGCGCTGGCCCGGGACCACGGGCGCCAGTGGCCCTGCACGCGGGAGAATCCCGCGGGGACCCGCACGCTGTTCGAGGCCGGGGCCGACGGCGCGCCCGCGGCGCCGTTCCAGCTCGTCTCGCCGCCCGCGCGCCCAGCCGAGGCGCCAGGCGATCCCGCCTATCCGCTCACGCTCGTCTTCGGCCACTCCGACCACTACTGGAACCAGAACGTCCTCGTGCAGCACAGCGAGACCTTGCGCCGGGAGCACCGCTTCCTCCAGCTCGACTACCCGGACGGCTTCGTGGAGCTGAACCCGGACGACGCCAGGGACCTGGGCGTCCGCGAGGGCGAGCGGGTGCGGGTCGTCTCCGCCGAGGGCGAGGCGATCACCGGCGCGCGCCTCACGCCGGAGGTCCGCCGCGGCGCGGTCTTCGCCCCGTTCTTCGCCACCCAGGTCCAGTCGCTCGTCCACCGCGCGGACCCCGAGGCGCCCGCGCTCCTCCCCGTCCGCGTGGAGAAGGAGGTGGCCGCGCCATGAAGGCCCGCGTCCTCGCCCCCGCCGACGTGCTCCGGGTGGTCGACCTGCTCCGCGCGCAGGGCTACCAGGTGATGGCCCCGTTCGCCGAGGAGGGGAGCGACACGGCGTTCGCCGCCGTGACGGACGAGAACCGCGACGCCATCGCCCTGCACCTCCCGAACCCGCTCTACCCGCCCAAGCGGTTCGCGCTGCCGCCGATCGAGCCGCTGCTCGAGCTCCGCGGCAGCGGCGCCGACACCACCTTCCGGCCGGTCCTGGAGGCGCCGCGCGTGGCGGTCTTCGGGATCCGCTCCTGCGACGTGGCCGGCATCGGGCACCTCGACCGGTTCTACCTGGGCGGCGCCTACCCGGACATCTACTACGCGACCCGTCGCGAGCGGCTCTTCCTCGTGAACGTCGTCTGCACCGAGCCCGGCGTGGACATCGGCGAGGCCTGCTTCTGCCCCTGCACCGACACCGGGCCGGCGGCGCGCGAGGGGTTCGACCTGCAGCTCATGGATCTCGGCGACGAGTGGCTCGCCCTCGCGGGCACGCCGAGGGGCGAGGCGCTGTTCGACGTCCCGATCGGCGAGCCCATCTTCCGCCGCGGCTCCGGGCAACACGTGGAGCGCCGGCGGGAGATCCTCGAGCGGCTGCGGGGGCAGTTCCGCACGTACACGAGCTGGTTCGCCGCCGCGGTGACACGCGTGTCGCGGGGCGAGGTGCCGGAGGGGACCTGGGAGGAGATCGGCAACCGCTGCCTCGAGTGCGGCGGGTGCACCTACGTCTGCCCCGCCTGCACCTGCTTCACCGTGAGCGATCGCCCCGCCGGCCCGGACCGGACCGAGCGGGTGCGGTTCTGGGACTCCTGCGCGCTCTCCGGCTTCACCCGCATGGCCGGCGGGCACAACCCGCGCAAGGCGGTGCACGACCGACGCAACCGCCGCTTCTACCGGAAGCTCTCGTACCACTTCATCCAGCGGGAGCGCTCCGTGGCGTGCGTCGGGTGCGGGCGCTGCGCCGAGATCTGCCACGGCGACGTGGGCATGCCGGCGGTGGTCGAGCTGCTGCGGCGAGGGCCGGAGAAGGGCGTGCCGGAGAAGATCGGAGGGGAGCCGTGAGCACCGCCACCGCCATCCCCGCCCCCGCCGCCGTCCACGAGAACGTCTACCTGCCGAAGCGGGCGACGATCGAGCACGTCACCGAGGAGATCGCCGGCGTGAAGACGTTCCGCTGGCGGTTCGAGGACCCCGCCGAGCAGGAGGCGTTCCGGCGCTTCCGGCCGGGCCAGTTCGCGCAGGTCTCCGTCTTCGGCGCGGGCGAGTTCCCGCTCTCGCTCCCGGCGAGCCCGAGCGAGCCCGACTTCCTCTTCACCGTGCGTCAGGTCGGCACCTGCAGCGCCGCCCTGCACCGGCTGCGCGCCGGCGACCGGTTCGCGGTGCGCGGGCCCTACGGGAACGGCTTCCCCATGGACGCGTACCGGGGGAAGCACCTCGTCTTCGCCGCCGGCGGCATCGGCCTCATCCCGCTCCGCTCCTGCGTCGTCTGGGCGCTCGCCCACCGACAGGACTACGGCCGCATCGTCGTCTTCCACGGCGCGCGGACGCCCCGCGACCTCATGTACCTGCCGCTCCTCGAGGAGTGGCAGCGCTCGGGCCAGCTCGAGTGCCATCTCACCGTGGACCGCGGCGATGCCGGCTGGAAGGGGCCGGTGGGCGTGGTGGGCAGCCTCCTCTCGAAGCCCGAGGTGCGGCTCCCGGTGGAGAACACGATCGCCTTCGTCTGCGGCCCGCCGGTGATGTTCCGGTTCGCCATCCGCGACCTCCTCGCCCTCGGCTTCGAGGCGAAGGACATCGTCTCCACGCTCGAGCGGTACATGAAGTGCGGCGTGGGCAAGTGCGGCCACTGCTGCATCGGGAGCGCCTACGTCTGCACCGACGGGCCGGTCTTCACGTACGAGCAGATCGCGCAGCTCGGGGAGAGCATCTGATGACGGACCTCGTCCGCGAGCTCGTCGCCTGGCGCGGGCGCCGCGTCTGCCTCCTCGGCGCGGGCGCCGTCGAGCACGGCGACGACGCCTTCGGGGTGCGGCTCGCCGAGGCGCTCGCCCCACGGCTCATGGGGGGATCGGCGCGCGCGGTGGACGTGGGGACCAGCCCGGAGCGATTCGTGGGCCAGGCGGCCGAGGAGGGGTTCGAGGCGGTGATCTTCGCCGACGCCGCCCGCTTCGGAGGAGCGCCGGGGACGCTGCTCTTCGCCGGCACGAGCGAGCTCTGCTCGAGACCTCCTCCGGCCGCCACCCACCGGGTGCCGATCCCGGTGCTGGCGCAGTACGCCGAGGGGCTCGGGATGAGCGCCTTCCTCCTCGGGGTGGAGCCGGGGACGCTCGAGGGGACGACGCTCTCGCCGGAGGTGGAGGGGACGCTGCGAGCGGTGGCGGAGCTGCTTGCGGGGGCACTGGGGCCGCCCGCTGCCCGCTCGTGCTTCGACAGGCTCAGCACGAGCAGAGGAGAGTCCGCTCGGCCTGAGCTTGTCGAAGGCCGAGGGAACGCGGAGCATCCCCGCTCGTGCTTCGACAGGCTCAGCACGAGCGGAAGAGAGCCCGCTCGGCCTGAGCTTGTCGAAGGCCGAGCGGTCGAAGGAACCGAGGTGACCCCATGACGCCCGAACAGGCGGTGGTGGCCTCGATCCTCATCTGCGCGGCCGGCGCGATCGCCACCGCGTTCGTCTCCCGGTGGCAGCGCGTCGCGGGCGGACTCGCGCTCGTCGCGAGCGCGATCACCGCCGCGCTGGTCGGGGCGGCGGTCTTCGACGTGCTCGTCCACGGCCCGTCGGCCGAGCCGGCCGCCTTCCTGGCGGTGCCGTGGCTGGGCTTCTCGCCGCGCTTCCACGTGGACGGCCTCGCCGCGGTGTTCCTCGGGCTCGCCGCGGTGCTCGCCGTCCCCGCCGCGCTCTACTCGATCGGCTACCTCCGCGCCCGCCACCCGGGCCAGGGCACGCGCCACTACTACCCGTGTCTGCTCCTCTTCCTGTCGGCGATGTACGGCCTCACCAGCACCACCGACATGATGTGGTTCTTCTTCGTCTTCTGGCAGCTCATGACGCTGCCGGGCTTCTTCCTCATCCGCTACGAGCGCGGCCGCGAGCCGGCGCGCGCCGCCAACCGCTACCTCTGGATGATGCAGATCGCCTGCGCGGTCACGATGGTGGGCGCCCGCATCCTGGTCGCCGCGGGGGCCGTCGCCCGCATCGCACCGGACAACCCGTACGACTTCGCCGCCGTCGCCGCGCAGCTCCCCTCGGTGCTCTCCGATCACCCCTGGCCCGCGGCGCTCGCCTTCCTCCTCTTCCTCGTGGGGTTCGGGATCAAGATGGGCATGTGGCCGTTCGGCCAGGTGTGGCTGCCCGACGCCCACCCCGCCGCCCCCTCGCCGATCTCGGCGCTGCTCTCCGGCGTCATGATCAAGACCGGCGTCTACGGCCTCCTCCGCTACTTCCTCTGGCTCGTGCCGCCCGAGGCGGAGCACGCCTTCCCGCTCGCGCTCTGGGGCGGCGCCGTCGCGGTGCTCGGCACGATCACGCTCCTCACCGGGACCGCCCAGGCGCTCCAGCAGTCCCGCTCGAAGCGGCTCCTCGCCTTCCACTCCATCGGGCAGATCGGCTACGTGCTCCTCGGCTCCGGCGCCGCGATGGCGCTCCTCGGCAGCGGCGATCCCGCGGTCCGGCCGATCGCCGCCCTGGCGCTCTTCGGCGCCCTCTTCCACGTGGTGAACCACGGCCTCTTCAAGGCGCTCCTCTTCCTCGACTCGGGGTCAATGCTGTGCGCCACCGGGACCCAGGACCTCGACAAGATGGGCGGCCTCATGCGCCACATGCCCTGGACCGGCGCGACGGCGCTCGTCGCCTCGTTCGCCATCGCCGGCGTCCCGCTCCTGAACGGTTTCGCGAGCAAGTGGGCGCTGTACGTGTCCGCGCTCCAGGGCAGCGCCGTCGCCTGGTGGCTCGCGCCCTGCGCGATCGTCGCCCTCCTCACCAGCGCGCTCACCCTCGCCTCGTTCGTGAAGTTCTTCGGCATCGCCTTCCTCGGCCGGCGGAGCGCCGCCGTGGCCGAAGCCGCGGCCCGGCGCCGCCTCGAGGTGGGGCCGGCGATGCTCGTGCCGCAGCTCTTCCTCGCCGCCCTCTGCATCGCGCTCGGCCTCGTCCCCGCTCTCGCCGCCCAGGCCGGCGCGGCCGTGCTCGCGACCAGCCCGGGCG
>JAEZXM010000155.1 GCA_023419875.1 Pseudomonadota bacterium
GCACCCAGTCGTTCGAGATCCCGCACCCCGGCCGCAAGCCGAAGAAGAAGCACAGCGCGATGCTCGTCGGCAGCCTGTTCCTGGCGCTGGTGCTCGCCGCGGTCGCGGGCGGCTCCTGGTGGGTGACGAAGCGGCACGGGGAGACGGCGCGGGCCATCGACGCCCTGCTCAAGGACGCGCGGGAGCAGGTGGACAAGGACACGTACCCCGCCTACCAGGCGGCGGCGAAGAGCGCCGCGGAGATCCTGGAGCACGACGGCCGGAACGTCGGCGGGCACGCGTACCTCGCCTACGTGAGCGCGCTCCTCTTCGCCGAGCACGGCGAGGGTGACGGCGCCCGGCTGGCGGCCATCCAGCACCTGGAGCAGGGCCTCGCCGCCGGCGAGCCGCACTCGCACCTGTACGCCGCGGAGGCGTACGTCCGGGCGGCGGGAGGCGATCCCGCCGGAGCGCGCCAGTCGCTCGAGAAGGTGTTCGTGGCGCACCCTGCGGCCCAGGTCCCGTTCCTGTCCGCGGTGCAGGGGGCCGTGCTGCTCCGCGCCGGCGAGCTCGACGCCGCGCGCGAGACGCTCGAGCGCGCGCAGCGGGAGAGCCCGGGCGACGCCCGCACCTCCTGGCTCCTCGGCGAGCAGTTCCGCCGGCGCGGCGAGGGCTACGAGCTCACCGCCTTCGGCTGGTACGAGCACGCGCTCCGCATCCAGAAGGATCACGTCCCGTCGATCCTCGGCAAGGCGATCATCCACCTCGGGCGCGGCAGGCTCGACGACGCGCTCCAGGGGGCCGAGACGGTCCTCGCCCCGCAGACCGGCGCGTCGAAGCCCCAGCTCGCGCTCGCGCGCGCCGTCCGCGGAGGCGTGCTCGCCGCGCGCGGCAAGCAGGACGCGGCCGCCGCCGAGGAGGCCGAGGCCGCGAAGCTCGATCCCACCAACCCCGACCTGCCCTGGCTGGTCGGCGTCCGGAAGCTCCGCGTCGGCGACGCCGCCGGCGCCGTCGAGGCCTTCCAGCGGGCGGTCGCGCTCGACAACAAGCGGGTCTCGCTCTATGCCGACCTCACCCGCGCCATGCTCCGCCAGGAGGGCGGCGCCCCGCAGGCGCTCAAGACGCTCAAGGCGGCGGTGGCGCGGCTCGGCGAGTCCGCTCGGCTGGAGCTGCTCCTCGGCGACGCCTACCGCGCCGCCGGCGACCTGGACCTCGCGCGCGGGCACTACGACAAGGCGATCCAGCTCGGCCGGCCGTTCCCCGACGCGCGGGTCGCGCTGGCGCGGCTCCACCGGTCGCAGAACGACATCCCGCGCGCACTCGTCGAGCTCACGACGGCGATCGACGAGTACGGCACCGGAGGCGCCGGCAGCGTCGCCGCGGCCTACGTCGAGATGGCCGAGACCGAGCGGCTCCGCAACGCGAAGCCCGAGAAGCTGAAGGAGCTGTTCGACAAGGCGCTCGAGAAGGATCCGGCGAGCTGCGAGGCCCTCTGGGGCTCCGCGCGCGCGTCGGTGGACCTGCCGAGGCTCAAGGACGGCGCCGCGCGGCGTGTCCAGCTCCTCGAGCGGTACGTCCGGGACTGCCCCGCCGGCGCCCACGCGTCGGAGGCGAGGGGGATGCTGGGGACGAGGTAGAGGGCGGGCCGGGAGCGAGCTACTTCTTCCCCTCCGCCGCCTTCCGCTCCGCCTCCAGCTTCTTGTTCCACTCCCGCTCGATCTCCTCCATCGGGTTCCCGGTCACCGCCTTGGGCCGCGCCTCGGGGCTCCGGCCCTCCTTCACCTTCACCGCGATCTCCACCGCGGCACCCTCGAGCTCCACGCGGGCCGTGGTCTCGCCCGGACCGACCGGCCAGACCTGTCCGCGCCCGTCGCCGCGGCAGACGGCCTCGCTCGCGCAGGTCACGAACGGCGGCCGGCCGGCGAACGGCACGCCGGCGCCGTCGAACGCCTGCACCTCGAGCAGCTGAGGCGTGGGGGTGTCCACCACCTTCAGCTCGAGCCGCTCCGGCCGGACCACGAGCCGCGCCACCACCCGCACCTGCACCGGCAGCTCCGCGGCCGCGCGGCCGATCGCGCAGCGCACCAGCGCGCTCCCGGGGCCGGCGGTGGTGAGCGTCGCCTCGTTGCCGCGGGCCGCGACCCGCACGACCCGCTCGTCGCTCGACGACCAGGTGCAGGGCGGCTCGGGCACGAACCGGCCGTTCTTCGCGTAGGGGAGGGCGCGCACCTGCGTCGCCTTCCCGACGCCGACGAAGGTGAGGCGCGAGGGCTGGAGCTCGATCCGGTCGGCGCGGGCGCAGGCGGCGAGCGCGAGGACGGCGAGCGAGGAGAAGACGGTCGAGCGGTTCATGCGAGTCCTCCGTTGATTCCGATGACCTGGCCGGTGATGTACGCCGCCTCGTCCGAGACGAGGAAGGCGACGAGCGCCGCCACCTCCTCGGGCCTGCCCAGCCTCCGCGCCGGGATCCGCTTCAGGAGCTCCTCCACCGGCGCCCCGGCGATCATGTCCGTCTCGACGAGCCCCGGCGCGACCGCGTTCACGGTGATGCTCCGGCTCTCCAGCTCCTGGGCGAGCGACTTCGTCGCCCCGATGAGCCCGGCCTTGGCGGCGGCGTAGTTCACCTGGCCGCGGTTCCCGGTCACCCCGGCCACCGACGAGATGTTCACGATCCGCCCCCAGCGCCGCCGGACCATCGGCATCACCAGCGGCCGGGTGACGTTGTAGAAGCCGTCGAGCGTGGTCCGCGTGACCGTCTCCCACGCGGCGGGGTCGAGCGCAGGGAAGGCGGCGTCCTTGACCACGCCGGCGTTGTTGACGAGCACGCCGACCGGCGGCCGGTCCTCCGCGAGCAGCCCTTCGATCGCCGCCGACGCGGCGGAAGCGTCCGAGACGTCGAACCGGCAGAGCTCGGCCTCTCCGCCGGCGGCGGCGATCCGCGCCGCCACCGCGCGGGCGGCGTCCTCGCCGGAGCGGTAGTTGAGGATCACCGGGT
>JAEZXM010000169.1 GCA_023419875.1 Pseudomonadota bacterium
CCGGGATCAGTTGTCCCCGGGGACCCTGCCGTCGACGCCCTTCACGTAGAACTTCATCTGGCCCTTGAACTCGTCGTCGCCGACCTGGTCCTTCGCGAGCTGCTCCTTGCCGGTGTTGTCGACGATCGGGCCGCGGAAGACGGCCCCGGGGTTCTCCTTGAGGAAGCTCTTCGCCTCCTCCACCTTCTGCTTGATCGCCGCGGGGATGGCGTCGTTCAGCTTCACGAAGTCGTTGGCGCCCTCCTTGATGCCCCACTTGAACGAGCCCGTCTTCCAGGTGCCGTTCAGGACCTCGCCGATCGCCTTGTCGTAGTACACGTCCCAGTGGAGGACGCAGGAGGCGAGGTGGGCCCGGGGCGCGAACGCGCTCATGTCGCTGTCCCAGCCGAACGCGTACTTGCCCGCCTTCTCCGCCGCCTGGAGCACCGCCGCGGAGTCGGTGTTCTGGAGGAGCACGTCCGCGCCCTGGTTCATGAGCGCCTGGGCGGCCTCGGTCTCCTTGGGCGGATCGAACCAGGAGTTGATCCAGACCACCTTGGTCCGGACTTTCGGATTCACGGTCTGTGCGCCGAGGGTGTAGGCGTTGATGTTCCGGATCACCTCGGGGATGGGATACGAGGCCACGAAGCCGAGGATGTTGCTCTTGGTCATCCCGCCCGCGACGATGCCCGCGAGGTAGGCGTCCTCGTAGAACCGGCCCTCGTAGACGCGCAGGTTCTCGGACGTCTTGTAGCCGGTCGCGTGCTCGAAGAAGACGTCCGGGTGGTCCTTGGCCACCTTCTCCATCGAGTCGCCGAAGCCGAACGAGGTCGCGAAGATGATCTTGTTGCCCTGGGCGACCAGGTCCCGGATGACGCGCTCGGCGTCGGCGCCCTCGGGCACTTTCTCCTGGTAGGAGGTGACGATCCGGTCGCCGTACTTCTCCTGGATCTTCTTGCGCCCCTCGTCGTGCGCGAAGGTCCAGCCCGCGTCGCCGACCGGGCCGACGTAGATCCACGCCGCCTTGAGCGGCTCGGCCTTGGCGGGCGCGGCCTCCGCCGCAGGCTTGGGCTCCTCCTTCTTCTTGCAGCCGGAGAGGACGACGCTGGCGAGGAGCGCGCTCCAGACCAGGGACTTGAGCAACGAGCGGGCGTTCATGAGTCGGATCCTCCTGTGTCGATTCGGTGCTGCGATGCGGCGGAGCTCCCTCGCTCCGCCAGGGAACGAAGGCGTGGGCTACTGGCTCGCGAAGAACGGCTTCCCCAGGGAGGCGGGCATGTTGAGGCGGATCCAGGCCGGGTTGCGGGAGATGAGGCAGAGGACCAGGACCGTGGAGAGGTACGGGAGCATGCTCATGAACTGGCTGGGGGCGTGGATGCCCCCAGCCTGGAGCGCCTTCTCGAGGACGCTCACGCCGCCGAAGAGGTAAGCCCCGAAGAGGAGGCGGGCCGGCCGCCAGGTTGCGAACACTGTGAGCGCCAGCGCGACCCACCCGCTCCCTTGGGTCATCCCCTCCGCCCAGAGCCGCGGCTGCACGAGCGACAGGTACGCGCCGGAGAGGCCGCAGAGCGCGCCCCCGGCGAGCACCGCCGCGAAGCGGATGCGGCGCACCGGGTAGCCGAGGGCGTGCGCCGCGTCGGGCGACTCGCCCACCGCGCGCAGGACGAGGCCGGTCCGGGTCCGCCAGAAGAGGAACCAGAGCAGCGGGGCGAGCGCGAACGTCGCGTAGACGAGCGCGTGCTGCTCCAGGAAGGCGACTCCCACGAGGGAAGCGTCGGGATCGGCGACCGTGGCAGGCCAGGGGAGCGGAAGGCCCACGTACTCCTTGCCGACGAACGCCGAGAACCCGGCGCCGAACAGCGTGACCGCGAGCCCGGTCGCGTACTGGTTGGCGTTCAGCCAGATCACGAGCCAGCCGAAGACCGCGGCGAGCAGGGCCGCCGCGGCCGCGCCGGCGCAGAAGGCGAGCCAGACGCTCCCGGTCTGGACGCCGACAGCGTAGCCGGCGATGGCGGCGACCAGCATCAGGCCCTCGGCCCCGAGATTGATGACGCCGAGCCGCTCGTTCACGAGCAGGCCGAGGCCGGCGAGCGCGAGCGGCGTCCCGGCGGACAGCGTGGAGGCGATGCTCCTGGCGAGCTCCATCATGGCGTGGGGTCCGCGCGCGCGGCGCCGGCCGGGGCACCGTTGCCCCAGCGGACGCGGTGCTGGATGAAGGTGTCGCAGGCGAGCATGGCGACGAGGAGCACGCCCTCGAACACGCCCGTGAGCGCGGACGGGATCTGCATCCCCTGTGCGAGCTCACCGCCCCGGCGGAACGCGGAGAGGAGCACGCTCGCCAGGACGCAGCCCACCGGGTTGAGCCGGCCGACGAAGGCCACGACGATGGCGGTGAAGCCGTAGCCGACCGCGGCGTGCTGGTTGAGCTGTCCGGACGGCCCCACCACCTCGAACGCGCCCGCGACGCCTGCGAGCGCGCCCGAGACGAGGAGCGTCGTCCAGAGCGCTGCGCGCGGCGAGAAGCCGGCGTAGCGGGCCGCCGCCGGCGAGAGCCCGCCGACCTGGAGCTGGCTCCCCTTGAACGTCCGGAAGAGGAAGACCCACATCGCGAACGTCGCCAGGAGCGCGAACGGGAACCCCCAGTGAAGCCGCATGCCCGGGAGGATCCGCGGGATCGTCGTGCCCGCCGCGAAGCTCACCGTCTTCGGCATGCCCCAGCCTGCGGGGTCCTTCCATGGATCGACAACGAGCCAGGTGAGGAACAGGCTCGCCACGTAGACGAGCATCAGGCTCACCAGGATCTCGTTGGCGTGGAACCGGTCCTTGCAGAAGGCCACCACCGCGGCCCAGGCCGCTCCGGCCACCGCGCCGGCGAGAACGACGAAGGGGAAGAACGCCCAGCGCGAGACCTCGATGCCGTGGGTCGTCACCCACATCGCCAGCCCGCCGCCGCCGATCGCGCCGAAGATGAACTGCCCCTCGGCGCCGATGTTCCACACGTTGGACCGGAAGCACAGGGCGAGGCCGAGCGAGCAGAGGATGAGCGGCGTGACCTTGAGGCCGAGCTCGGTCAGGTTCCAGGCGCCGTGGAACGGCTCGAGGAGGAAGAGGGAGAGCGCCCGGACCGGGTCCTTGTCGAGGGCGACGAACAGCGTCCCCGCAATCGCCACGGTGAGCGACAGGGCCAGGATCGGCGAGAGGACCGTCATGAGGCGCGAGGGCGCCGTGCGAGCCTCGAGGCGGATCACGCGTTCGCTCCCGGGACCGGGTGGGCGCCCTCGGGCTCCCAGAGGCCGCTCATCCACTCGCCGATCTGCTCCACGGTCGCCTCCGAGGTGGCGACCGACGGGGAGAGCCGGCCGCGGGCCATCACGTAGAGCCGGTCGCTCACCTCGAACAGCTCGTCGAGGTCGTCCGAGGCGACGAGCACCGCGCACCCCGCGTCGCGCAGCGCCACGAGCTCCGCCCGGATCTGCGCCGCGGCGCCAACGTCCACCCCCCAGGTCGGCTGGGCGACGCCGAGGACCTTCGGCACCGCGTCGATCTCCCGGCCCACGATGTACTTCTGGAGGTTGCCCCCTGAGAGGCTGCGGGCCGCCGCGCGCGTGCC
>JAEZXM010000178.1 GCA_023419875.1 Pseudomonadota bacterium
CGCTCTACCCGAGGTCGATCGACGCGAAGTACGCGCTCGCGCTCGCCCAGCTCGAGAGCGATCGGGTGCGGGACGGCCTCGCCACGCTCGATTCGCTGTACGCGCAGATCCCTTCGGAGGCGCGGCCCGAGGCCGCGCGGCGCGCGTCCGCCGCCGCCGAGGCCGCCGGGGCGATCCCCGAGGCCGTCCGCTGGCAGGCGGAGGTCGCCGCCCTGTCGTCGGGCGAGGCGAAGCGCGCGGCCGTCGCCCGAGGAGCCGAGCTCGTCGATCAGCTCACCTTCGCGGACGTGGCGCGGCTCCGGGAGACCCTGCCCCGCGATGCGCCGGTGCAGGAGGCGCTCACCATGAAGGCGGCCCGCATCCACCTGCACCTCCGGGACTACGCCCGGGCGCAGGAGGAGGCCCGCGAGGTCTTCCTGCGCTGGCCCGAGGGGCCGTACGCGCAGGACGCGCGGGCGATGGTCGAGCGGATCGCGCGGTTCACGCACGTCCGGCCGAACGTGCTCGGCGTCGCGGTGCCGCTCTCCGGCAGCTACAAGCGGTGGGGAGAGGCGATCCTCCAGGGCGTGGGGCTCGCCCTCGGCGAGAACTCCGGGGTGCGGCTCGCGATCCGCGACACGAAGGGAGAGCCGGACGGCGCCGCGCAGGCGATGGAGTCGCTGGTGCTCGAGGAGGGGGCGATCGCGGTGATCGGCGGTGTCACCAACGCCGAGGCCGAGCGCGCCGCCGCCGCCGCCGAGGAGCTCGGGGTCCCGTTCGTCGCGCTCTCGAAGCAGGAGGGGCTCACCCAGGCCGGGCCTCACGTCTTCCAGAACATGCTGACCGCCCGCGCCCAGGCGCGGGCGCTCGTCGCCTGGGCGATGGGGAAGCGCGGCATGAAGCGCTTCGCGATCATGTACCCGTCGATGAGCTACGGCACCGAGCTCGCAAACGCGTTCTGGGACGAGGTCGACGCGCAGGGCGGCGAGATCCGGGGGGCCGAGAGCTACGCCGCCGACCGGACCACCTTCACCCCGCTCGTGAAGAGCATGGTGGGCAAGCTCTACCTCGACGAGCGGACCGACTACCTCGAGAAGTCGCGCGAGGTCGCGCAGACCGTGAAGGATCCGTTCCGCCGCCGCAAGGCGCTCGAGAAGATCCGGGACCGGCTGCCGCCCGTGACCGACTTCGAGGGGATCTTCGTCCCCGACTTCGCGAAGAACTTGAAGCTGCTCGCGCCCGCCCTCGCGGTCGAGGACGTCGTCACGCAGACGTGCCTCCCCGAGGAGGTCCGGCGCATCGCCAAGGCCACCGGGCAGCGGGAGCTCAAGCCCGTGCAGCTCCTCGGCGGGAACGGCTGGGGCGGGGACGCGTCGCTCTTCGACACGACGCCCGGCGCGCCCGGGCGCCACCTTCGCTGCGCCGTGTTCGTGGACGGCTTCTTCGCCGGGTCCCAGCGCCCCGCGACCAAGGCCTTCGTCGCCGCCTTCCAGAAGAAGTACCCGGGGCAGACCCCGACGATCCTCGAGGCGAGCGCCCACGACGCGGCGAAGATGATCCGCGAGCGGATGGGGCCGAAGAAGGCGCAGACGCGCGAGGAGCTCCGGAACGCGCTCGTCGGCGTGCGGGGATTCGCGGGAGCGACCGGCGAGATCACCATGGGCGCGGACCGGACGCCGGAGAAGGATCTCTTCTTCCTGTTCGTCGATCCCAACGCCGGCCTGCGCGAGCTCACCCCCGGCGAGCTCCAGGGCGAGCCGCTGACGCCCGGCCCTGCTCCGGCCGAGGCGCCGGCGGGCTGACGATCAGGCCTCGCCCCGCACGATCCCGAGGAGCCACTCCTCCTCTCCCGGGATCTTCTCCTCGAGCCGCGCGGCGGCGAGGGCCGGCAGCCACGCGTCGATCTCCGCCTGGCGGAGGCCGGAGAGACGGCGGTACTCCGCAAGGTAGGCGGCCGCGAGCCAGCGCTTGAGCTTGACCGCGACGCCGCGGAGTGCGGCGGGGAAGTCGTCGGGGAGGTAGGGCGAGCGGAGGAGGAGGAGCGTCCGCCCGACGTCGGCCGCGGGCGGGCCCAGGCAGGCGTTGCTCCAGTCGATCACCCGGAGCTGGTCGCCCTCGCCGAGCACGTTGTCGGGGTGGAAGTCGTAGTGGCAGACGGCCTCGCCGTCGGGGAGCTCGAGGAGCGCGGCGAGCACCCGCCCGCCGTCCGCGCCGAGGGCCTTGCCGGCCCGGGCGACGTCGTTCGCGATCTTCTCGCGCAGGCTCGGGAACTTGCCGGAGGCCTTCCGGGCGTGGAGGTCCCGGTGGAGCCGCGCGAGGACCCGTCCGCCCGAGCCCGCCCGCCAGGGCGAGGAGAGGAGCTGATCCCGCAGGGAGCGCCCGCCCACCCGCTCGCAGACGATGCCGGGCCGGCCCTCCACCTCGAGCACGTAGGAGATCGCCGGGGCGGGCAAACCCGCTGCGTGCGCCGCGCGGGTCACCTCGGCCTCGGCCTTCGCCCACTCGCGCGGGCACCAGTCCCTGAAGAGCTTCAGGACCTTGCCCTCGCCCCACTCGAACACCTCGGCGGTGCGCCCCTCGCCGAGCTTCCGGCCCTTCTCCACGGGAACCTCCACGGCTGGCCCCACGGCCGCCGGGCCGTTACCCTACCATCATGGACGACGTCTTCGTGCGCGCGCCCGCGCGCACCGGAACCCGTTTCCCCACCGTCAACGTGGCACTGTTCGCGGCGACGGCCGCGACCACGCTCCTCAGCGGGTGGGTGATGGCGGGCGCGCCGGGTGCAGGCGATCTCCTCGCCCGGGAGACGCTCCTCGCGATCGCGACGACCGGCCTGCCCTTCGCGGCCGCGCTCCTCGGCATCCTCTTCGCGCACGAGATGGGCCACTACGTCCTCGCCCGGCGGTACCGGGTCGACGTCACGCTCCCCTTCTTCATCCCGTTCCTGCCGTGGGGGTTCGGCGGGATCGGGACGCTGGGTGCGGTGATCCGGATCCGTTCCCGCATGCCCTCGCGGCGCGCGGTCCTCGACATCGGGGCGGCGGGTCCGATCGCCGGGTTCGTCGTGGCGCTGCCGCTTCTTCTCTGGGGATACGCACACTCGACGTCGATCGAGGCCGTGGACGTCGGGATCCGGTCACCACTGCAGTACCTCCTCGACACGATCCGCGGAGGCGTTGCCGCGCCCGAGGCGGCGGGCGGCGCGATCACCTACGTCTTCGGCGACAGCCTCGTGAGCTGGGCCGCCCTTCACCTCACCCACCCGAACCTGCCGCCCGACGCGACGCTGAACGCGCACCCCGTCGCCATCGCCGCGACCCTGGGCCTGCTCGTGACCGCCCTGAACCTCTTCCCGGTCGGGCAGCTCGACGGAGGGCACGTCACCTACGCGCTCCTCGGCCGGGACCGGGCGCGGCGCCTTTCGTCGGTCGTCTCCTGGGGGCTCCTCGTCCTCGGGTTGACCCTTTCCTACGGCTGGTTCGTCTGGTGGCTCCTCACGCGGTTCCTCGTCGGGACGCGCCACCCGCCGGCGGCGGTCGAGGAGCCGCTCTCGCCCGGACGCCGCGCGCTCGCGATCGCCTCGCTCGTCCTCTTCGTGGTCACGTTCGCGCCCATCCCGCTGCGCGCGGGCATCGTGCCCTGACCCGCCGCGCTGCCCCGCGGGACGGCTTCGGGTAGACTGACCGGGATGTCCGGCGAGGACCGATCCGAACCCAGCGCTGGCGCCGCCGCACCGGTCTCCGACGAGGAAGCCTGGGCGGAGGTGGTCGCGGCCTGGTCCGACGAGGCGGCGCACCGGAGATACCTCGCACGGTTCCCATCGATCGAGGCGCTGGCGATCGCCGGCGGCCGGTACAAGGCCGTCCTCGACGAGCGGCCGGACGACGTCATGGCGCTCCTCATGCGCGGCGAGATCGTGAAGAAGGCGACCGCCTACGGGCTCGCCGCCCTCCCGCGGACGCCGGCCGAGCCGCCGCGGAACGTGCGCCGTCTGCGCCTCGTGCTCGCGCTCGCCGCGGGCGCCATCGTCGCCTGGTGCCTCGTCCAGATCGCGGCGCTGCTCCTGAGGGCCCGATCCTGAGCGCCACGCCGGAGCTCCCCAGCGTCGAGGGTGTCCTCGGTCCGAAGGGCCGCCTCTCCGAGGCCCTGCCCGGCTTCGAGTACCGCGGGGATCAGCTCGCCATGGCCCAGGCCGTGGAGCGCGCCATCGAGCGGCGGAGCTACCTCGTCGCCGAAGCCGGCACGGGCACCGGAAAGACACTCGCCTACCTCGTGCCGGCGATCCTCTCCGGGCGCAGGGTGATCGTCTCCACCGCCACGAAGACGCTCCAGGAGCAGATCTGGGAGAAGGACATCCCCATGCTCCGCGAGCTCTGCGGCCTCGACTTCGAGGCGGCATACCTCAAGGGCCGCGCGAACTACTTCTGCCTCGAGCGCGGGGCCGAGTTCGCGCGCGCGCCCACCTTCGCCGCCCGCGAGGAGGCGGCGCTCTGGCCCCGGATCGAGGAGTGGGCCTCCCGGACCGAGACCGGCGATCGGAGCGAGCTCGACCTCCCCGACCACTACCAGACCTGGCGCGATCTCTCGGCCACGAGCGACAACTGCCTTGGCCGCGAGTGCAAGGCGTACGAGGCCTGCTTCGTCACCCGCGCCCGCGCCGCCGCCGCGCTCGCCGACGTGCTCCTCGTGAACCACCACCTGTTCTTCGCCGACCTCGCCATGCGGACCTCGCGCGCCGGCATCGAGATCCTGCCGGACCACGACGTCGTGGTCTTCGACGAGGCCCACGCTCTCGAGGACGTCGCCACCGAGTACTTCGGCCTTCAAGTCTCCTCGTACCGCGTCGAGGAGCTCGTCCGCGACGCGCTCCGTGCGGTGGCCGATCGCCCGGACCTCGCCTCGATGATGAAGGACGCGACCGGCGAGCTCCGCCGCGCGGGCGAGCGGGTGTTCCAGGAGGTCGCGGACGCGCTGCGGTCGGCGAGCGGGCGGCCCTTCGCCTCCGCGGCCCGCCGGAGGCGGTCCGCTACGCTCAGGGTGAACGGCCCCGAGGAGAGCGTTCGGACTGCGGTCACGCCCGAGCTCATCGAGCCGGCGGGCCGCGCGCTCGAGCGGCTCGACCTCGCGCTGTCGGGGCTGCGCGATCAGCTCGCCGACGCCCCGTCGCCGGCGCTCGCCCAGATCGCGCGGCGCGCGGGCGAGCTCCGCGTCGAGCTCGCCGCCGTGACCGCGATGAAGGAGCCCTCGCGCATCTACTTCGGCGAGGTGCGCGGGCGCGGCGTCTTCCTCCGGGCGGCGCCCATCGACGTCGCCGAGGAGCTCCAGACGCGGCTCTACCGGCGGACGGACACGGTGATCTTCACGAGCGCCACGCTCGCCGCCCAGGGCCGGTTCGACTACTTCCGGCGCCAGGTCGGCCTCGCGCCCGAGCTCGACGTCACCGAGGGGCGGTACCCCGGGCCGTTCGACTACGAGCGGCAGGCGGCGCTCGTCGCGCCGGACGGGATGCCCGAGCCGAACGACCCGGAGTTCGTCGAGGCGGCGGCGGCGGCGATCGAGGAGCTCACCGCGGTGACCGGCGGCCGCGCCTTCGTGCTCTGCACCTCGAACCGCAACATGCTCGCCCTCCACAGGGCGTCCCGCCACCTGCCGTACCGGATCCTGCTCCAGGGCGAGCGGCCCAAGTCTCGCCTCCTCGAGGACTTCCGAGGCGAGCCCTCGGTCCTCTTTGCGACCCAGAGCTTCTGGGAGGGTGTGGACGTACCGGGCGATGCGCTCTCGCTCGTGATCATCGACCGGCTCCCGTTCGCGCCGCCCGGCGATCCGGTCGTCGCGGCGCGCCTGCGGGCGCTGGAGGAGCAGGGGCACGACGGGTTCTCGGAGCTGTCGGTCCCGGCGGCCGCGCTCGCGCTGCGGCAGGGGTTCGGACGGCTCGTCCGCCGCCGCTCGGACCGCGGCCTCGTGGCGGTGCTCGACCGCCGCCTCATCGCGAAGAGCTACGGCCGGGCCTTCCTCGCGACGCTGCCCCGGTGCCCGATCCTCCGTACGATCGCCGACGCCCGGCGCTGGTGGGAGAATGGCGCCTGACGTACCGGAGACGATGTACACGGTCCGAGTACACGGGCGCCCGAAGGAGGGACGGCAACGGCGACGGGTGGACGGCCGGGAGCAGGCCGAGCCGCCGGGGATCGGCTAGATTAGCGGCCGTCGCCGCGGCTACACTCGCAACCGGAAAACGCCCGACATGGTCCAGTTCAACGAGGAGACGCGGGAGATCGCCGTCAAGGTCGTCTACTACGGCCCTGCCCTCTCCGGGAAGACGACCAACCTTCAGGCCCTGTTCCAGAAGATCGACGGCAAGGTCCGCGGGCGCCTCATGACGCTCGACACCAAGGACGACCGGACGCTCTTCTTCGACATGATGCCCGTGTTCTTCAAGACGCGGGCGGGCGTGAAGGTGAAGCTCAAGCTCTACACGGTCCCGGGGCAGGTGATGCACGAGTCCACCCGGCGCATCGTGCTCCAGGGCTCGGACGCGGTCGCGTTCGTCGCCGACTCGCGCCGGAGCGAGGCCGCCTCGACCCAGGCGTACTGGAACAACATGCTCGCCAACCTGGAGGCGAACGGGCTCGACCCGCGCACCCTCCCCATGGTCGTGCAGATGAACAAGCGCGACCTGCCCGACTCCTGCGGCGAGGGGGAGTTCGCGGAGCTGCTCGGCGACATCCGCCCGCCGCTCGAGCCCGCGGTGGCGATCCGCGGCGAGGGCGTGGTCGAGACCCTCCACACCCTCCTCCAGCGCTGCTACCGCAGCCTCGACGCCACCTTCGGCCTCGAGGCCAACTGGCAGATCAGCGAGCGCGAGTTCCTCGGCCAGATCTTCTCGCACGTGGATCTCCGCGGCACCCGGCTCCCCCCGGAGGCGCAGGCGCGATGACGCTGTCGGGCTCGTTCCTGAACCAGCGGCTCCCGCTGTCGGACCTGCTCGATCTCCGGTCCTTCGGCGAGGTGTGCCACTCGTTCGCCGAGCTCTACCGCGTGGGCCTCAAGGTCTTCGACGAGGCCGGGAACAAGCTCGTCGACGTGAAGGTGGGGAACGCCGACTTCTGCGGCTACATCTGGTCGAAGCCGGTGGGGCGGGAGGGGTGCATCGCCACCGTCGGTCGCGTGAAGTCGGAGCCCATCGGCGAGGAGCCGGCCCCGACCACCATCCAGTGCTTCTCCGGCTGCCGCTACGTCGTCCAACCCATCCTCTACGAGGGCGACGTGATGGGCCGCGTCGTCTTCGGCCCGTTCGTGCCCGAGGACGCGCCCGAGCTCCCTTCGACGCTCCGGTCGATCGCCCCGGACTTCGACGAGAAGGCGGCGCGCGGCTTCCAGTCGAAGATCCGTCAGGTGCCCATGGGCACCGCCGAGAAGATCCTGAAGCACTTCATGGATCTCCTCGACGTGATGGTCTTCACCGGCCACAAGAACCTCATCGCCGCCAAGCTCCACATCGAGGCGGTGCAGGAGAGCTACCGGGAGCTTCAGGACAAGAACGTCAAGCTCGAGGACAGCTACGCGAAGCTCAAGGAGCTCGACCGGCTCAAGTCGAACTTCCTCGCCACCATGAGCCACGAGCTGCGCACGCCGCTCACGAGCGTCATCGGCTACTCCGAGATGATGCTCGAGGGCCTCGGCGGGCCGCTCACCACCGAGCAGCGCGAGTACCTCGGCATCATCATGGAGAAGGGCGAGAACCTGCTCCAGCTCATCACCTCGATCCTCGACATCTCCAAGATCGAGGCGGGCCGGGTGCGGCTCGTGCTCTCCGAGGTCGAGCCCGCCCAGATCATGCGCGACGCGGTCGCCACCCTGCTCCCGCTCGCCCGCAAGAAGGGGCTCAAGGTGGCCTGCGAGCCCGGCGTCATGCCGCGGCTCGTCGCCGACCGGGACAAGCTCCGCCAGTGCCTCGTGAACCTCTGCTCCAACGCGGTGAAGTTCACGCCCGCGGGCGGGACGGTGACCGTGCGGGGCGAGGTCCTCCCCGGCGAGCGGATGGCGATGCACGTCGCCGACACCGGCATCGGCATCGGCGAGGATCACCTCGCCAAGGTCTGGGACGTCTTCTACCAGGTGGACGGCTCCTCGACCCGCGAGTACGGGGGCGCCGGCCTCGGCCTCGCCATCGTGAGGAGCTTCGTCGAGGCGCACGGGGGCGAGGTCCAGGTCCGCTCGACGATGAACGTCGGCTCGACGTTCAGCCTCATCCTGCCCCTCCGCCCGGCGAACGCACCCGCCATCACCCCCGCGCCCTCCGCGGCGGCGGGGAAGTAGCGCGCCGTGCCGCCGCCCATCGGGGAGTTCCAGCTCATCGACCGCATGGCGCGCCTCCTCCCGCTCCGCGGGGAGGGGGTGGTGCGCGGCGTCGGCGACGACGCGGCCGTGGTCGCGCCCCCGCGCGGCGAGCAGCTCGTCGTCACCGTGGACGAGGTCGTCGAGGGCGTGCACTTCGACCGGCGCTTCACGCCGGCCGACGTCGGCTGGAAGGCGCTCGCGGTGAACCTCTCGGATCTGGCGGCGATGGGGGCGCGGCCGCTCTGGGCTCTCGTCGCCCTCGCCGTCCCGCGGACGGAGCCGGCCGGGCGGGTGCTCGGGGTGGCGCGCGGCATCGCCGCCTGCGCCCGCAGGTTCGGACTCGCGGTGGTGGGCGGGAACGTCTCCCGCGCCCCCGCGCTCGAGATCTCGATCACCGCGATCGGTTCGGTCCCTCCCGGCCGCTATCTCACCCGCGACGGGGCGCGGCCGGGCGACGTCCTCCTGGCGAGCGGCACCTTCGGCGACGCCGCTCTCGGCCTCGAGGACGGCGCCGTCCCGTCGTTCGCCCGCCGGCAGCGGCGCCCGATCCCTCGGCTCGCGCTGGGGCGGGCCATGGCGAGGATCGCCCGCGCGGGGATCGACGTGTCGGACGGGCTCGTCCAGGATCTCGGCCACGTCGCCCGGGCCTCCGGCGTCCGGGCGGTGGTCGAGGCCGAGCGGCTGCCGCTCTCGCCGGCGTACCGGCGCCGTGCGGCCGGACTCGCCGACCCGCTCGCCCCCGCCCTCGCCGGCGGCGAGGACTACGAGCTGCTCGTCGCGGTCGCGCCGGCGAGGGTGCCGGC
>JAEZXM010000219.1 GCA_023419875.1 Pseudomonadota bacterium
GCCGCCGTCCAGTAGCTCTCCTGGAAGTAGAGCGTCACCGCCTGCGCGCTGCCCGGGGGCCGGTTCGTGACCGTGTAGGTGAACTCGCCGTACCGCTCGGTCTGAAAGACCGCCTGCGGCGGCACCGCGCCGCTGATCTGGGAAGTGTCGATCGTGTTGGTGGTCGAGTAGGTGCTGCCGCCCGAGAAGTAGGCGTCGGCGACGAAGCTCCCGGTCGCCGAGCCGCCCGCGTTGATCGAGATGGTGTCTCCGGCGGCGTCGGCGATCACCGGCGCGCTCGAGCCGGATTCTTCCGCGACCTCGCAGGCCGTCAGCGTCGCCGCGAGGAACAGGGGTACCAGGGCGAGACGATGGATTCTCACGGGCATCTCCTCGGCGGTCACGGGACCGCCATCTTCGAAGCAGGTTTCGACCGATACGGGACCCCGTCCTCGCGGTGAGGACGGGCTCGTGAACGGTCACATCCGTGGAGCTTCGGCTTTTCACATTTGCGAGATCTTCGGGTCAACGCCCCATTCCACTATGAGTGCGAAGCCCTCGAAGCCCAAGCCGTTTTGCGGCGAGGGTGCTGCGCGGGGGCTCGAGACGGGGCGGTCTGAAACGATTCGGATTGCGCAGTGCGATCACCGGAACCAGATCGCCTCGCACACGAGGCCGTAGAAGATCGAGAAGGTCATCACCAGCGCCAGGTACCCTGCGAGCGCGCGGGTTCGGATGATCCGCCCCAGCGCGGCGAGCGACCTGATCCTCGCTGCCGGACCGCACACCATGACGGCGAGGATCGCCGAGACGTGCAACCCGCTGCTCTGCAGGCCTCCCAGCACGGGGAGCGCGAAGCCGCCGCAGGCGTACGTCGGGATGGACACGAGCGCGCTCGCGAAGGTGACGGCGAAGGACCCTCCCAGGAACAGGTCCCAGGTGATGTACGGGGCCACGAACACCTGCAGCACCGCCGATACGAGGACGCCGGCGACGAGCCAGAGCACGACGAACCGGAGCTCTCTCCACAGGATCCTCCAGAAGCCTTCCTGGCGATGACCGCAGTGCCCGTGGGTCGGCTGGGTGAGGTCCTCCCGGAAGAAGTGAATCCTGGCTCTGAACAGGTGCAGCCCCAGCCCGATCGTCACGCTGAGCGCGATGCCGCCTACCACTTGAAGCGTGGCGAGCTCCGGGCCGACCGAGCCCGCGGCGATGAAGACCATCTGCGGGGTGACGATCGAAGAGGAGGTGAGGAAGGTGATCGACGCCGAGACCGGAAAGCCCCTGCGGATCATCCCCAGGATGATCGGCACGGTGCCGAGGGTGCAGATCGGCGAAAGAGCGCCTGCCAGTGCGGCGATCGGAACGAGCAGCGGCGCGGGGAGCGCCAGGAAGTCGTCCGGGACGCCCTTCACCTTGTACCGGAGCAGCAACGACCCGACGGCCGTGCCGAGCACGGCTGCCGGCAGCACCGAGGCGAGCTGTGCGCCGGATACCTGGAGCAGGTCGGCGAGCCGGGGCTCGAGAAACGTCCACATCCCGCGCATGCTGGGCCCATCGTGCCGGTCGGTCCCGCTGCGCCGGCAGCGTTCTCGAAGCTCCGCGGCTGTGTAGGCAAGCGGCACTCTAGCAGGCCGGTCGAGGTGATTCACCGTGCGCGGCGCCCGGCGATCCGGCGACCGGGGCATATTCACCGCTGACGTTCACGGGTGAGGGGCCATGAAGGTCAGCTTCCTGATACCGGCGCGCGGCCCCGTCCCCTTCTACGACACGTTCACGGGGCTCATGCGTGCGGCGGCGCCGCAGCTCGACATCGAGCTCGACATCATCGAAGGCGACTTCCGGCCCGAGGTCATGGTCGCGCGTGGCCGCGAGCTGGCCGCGCGCGCCTCTCGGCCGGACTACGTGCTGCTCGTGAACTTCATGGGGGTGGGGACCGAGCTCCTCCCCGTCTTCGCGGCCGCCCGGCTGAAGACCCTCCTCGTCGTCGAGGGGCTCCAGGAGGGCGACAAGGTGAGCATCGGGCGGGAGGGATATGCGACCTACATCGGCGAGATCGTGCCGGACGACGTCGAGACCGGTCGCCTCCTCGCCGAGATCCTGGTGACCGAGGCGCGCCGACTCCGCCTCGGAAACGCCGGCCAGGTGAAGGTGGGCGTGCTGGGCGGTGTCCAGACACAGGCTGCCAACCAGCGCTACCGAGGCTGGCAAGCGTTCCGGGAAAGCGAATCCGGGGTCGTGCAGGCCGGGTTCCACTACGGTTCGTGGACCCGAGAGTCGGGCCGGGTCGCCGGCACGGCGCTCCTCCGCTCCGCGCCGGACACCGACGTGCTCTGGTGCTTCAACGACGACATGGCCCTCGGCGCCGCGGATGCGGCATCGAAGCTGGGCCGCGCGCCGGGGAAGAACCTCCTCATCGGCGGAATCGACCTGCTCGAGCCCGCCCTCGATGCAATCTTGGACGGAAGGCTTCTGGTCTCCATCGGCGGGCACATCGTCGACGGCGTGAGGGCCCTCATCGAGCTCCACGATCATCACGGCGAGGACTGGGTGCGGCCGAGGGCGGCCCGGACGCAGCTCAGAGCCGTGACGGCGGCGGACGCCCGGACGTACCTCCGGTTCCTGCAGCGCGGGGCGTGGCGTGACCTCGACTTCACTCGCTTCTCTTCGCGCCGGAGTCGGGGAAAGGCGCAGGAGCTGTCGCTCCACGCGCTCGTGACGGGGTGAGCGAGCCGAGCAACCGCGACGACCTCGGTACTTGGTGAGTCGCCCTGGCGAGTGGCAAGGCGGACCGCCGGGTCTGGCAACCTGCTCGACCCTGGCACCGTGCTTGCTTTGCCGGGGCTCGGACCGCTGCCCTCCGATCACCACAGGAGACCTTCGCCATGAAACTCTCATCCTCGATCTGGGTGCTCTCGTTTGGACTCCTTGCCTCCGCCTGCGCACACCAGGCCCCGCCCGCTGCCCGGGATACGACGACGGTGCCGGCCGCCAGTCCTGCAACCGCGACCGAGACGGCCGCCGCTCCCGCCACCGCGGCGAGGTGCACCACCGACGCCGACTGCGCCTCCTCGGAGCTCTGCGTGGCCTCGACCTGCCGGGCCATCACCCCGGAGCTGGCGGATTGCACCGCGGCGATCGCCCACTTCTCGTTCGATCAGTCCACGCTACGGGATGCCGATCTCCCTCTGCTGCAGCGGGCCGCACGTTGCCTCACGCGTGCAACCGGGCTTCGCGTGACCGTCGAAGGACACGCCGACGAGCGGGGGACGACCATGTACAACGTCGCCCTGGGAAACCGCAGGGCGGCTGCGGTCGAGCGCTACCTCGTCTCGCTGGGGGCGTCCTCCGCACAGATCAAGACCGCGAGCTTCGGGGAGGAGCGGCCTCTCTGCCTCGAGCATGACGAGGGTTGCTGGGCACAGAACCGTCGCGCACGCCTCGAGCGAAGCAGCTTCTAGACCGCGGGGCCCGCTCCGGGAGCGTGGCGTTTTGCAGGCCCTCCCTGGCGAAGCGCCATGACTCCCGGCGGCGGGGGCCGGCAGCGAGTCCGACATTGCGTACGACCGTTGGGTGCTCACGGCGCGCGCCCACTCCACCTGCTGGAGGACGCAATGAAGCCATGGACCTCGTTGGTCGTCACGATGGTCTGCGCCGCGGCGGCGTCGGCCCTCGGCTGGGCATCGTTCGGTCATGAATGGACCAGCGGCCTCGTGCCGGGTGCGCTCGCCGGTGTCGTCGTGTTCCTGGTCCGGTTCCTGAGCGGCGCGACGCCGTCGAGGGGACCATGGGCGGATGCGTTTCTCTCGCTCGAGCTGCGCGTCTCGCGGCTCGAGGCACGCGGCCGGCCCGAGGATGGGAGCATCCGGGAGCCGGCGGCGGGGAAGGACGAGCGAGAGAGCGCGAGCAAGGAGCTCGCGACGTCCGCGGCGAGGCGGTGAGCGTCTCGGTGTCCACGCCGGCGGCAGCCGGCTTGGCCCGCCCGAAAACGTGGCACTTCGCGGTCGACCACCCGCGAAATCCCATGGCTCTCGGGCGCGCGGCGACAAGCGGAGGCGAGGCGCGGGCCGCGGCGGACGCTCTCGGAGGAGAGGAGAAACGGCCCGCGGCCTCGCCCCCGTCGAAGCATGGTCATCGCCGTGCGCGGTGTTGATCCCCCTTCCGTCGTGGATCGGTCCGCTCGCCGTGGCCCTTGCCGCCACGCCGTCGGTGCGTCCCTCGCATTTCGCTCGTCCGAAGCCGCAATTTGCACGAGCGCACACGCGCGCGGGGAGCGCACGCGAGCTCGCAGGCCCGCAGTGCGGGCGCCGCTTCTCGGTGGGTGCGCCACGAGCTTCTTCGAAGGCCCGCGCAGGCACCGGCCTTGCTGGCTCCCCACGCGATGTTCACATCGGTCCTCGTGATCGCCTCTCGCTCGCTCCTCCTCGTCGCGCTCGTCGTCGCGCCGGTGCGCTCGGCAGGGACCGGCGCGCTCGTCTACGTCGCCCTCGGCGAGCCGACGCACCTCGGGATGCAGGTGGAAGATCCCGCGCGGATCGCCGAGGTGCTCGCGGGCTCGGGGCGGCGCGTGCGCCTCGTGGACCTGACGGCGGCCGGAACGACCGCCGGGCAGATCCGTCGCGATCAGCTCCAGCGGGTGATCACGCTCCGGCCGTTCCTCGTGACGGTCGCGATCGGGCCCACGGACGCCTGCGGGACGACCACCCCCCAGCGGTTCGCGCGCGACCTGGAGATCGTGGCGGACCTGCTGCACCGGAACGTGCCGAACGTGATCGTCTCCACGTTCGCCGCTCCCGATGAGCGCTGCGGTCGCACGCCCCGGGTCCTCGAACGGCGCGCCGAGACCTTCAACTGGATCCTGATCCGGTCCGCCAAGCGGAACCGCTTGAGCCTCGCCGATCTCGGCGGCGGCGGTGCCGGGACGCCGCGGGCGTGGAGAGAGGTGATCGCGGGGAAGGTGGCGCTCCTGTTCCCGCGCCTGTCTCGAGCGGACTGAGGAGCTCGTACGCGGTAGCGGGGTCGCCGCCTCCGAGACGCACGTGTTCCAGGGGGCAGGTCATCCGGGTGAAGGCCGCCGGCGGGCGGCGTTCCTCGGGCTGAGGATGCCGCAACGGGCTCACCCGGCGGCGCGACCGGCGCCGGGCCCCTGTGCAGGCTCCGGCGCACCCGACGCGACCGGGTGGAACGCAGGCGGATCGAGCCGCGTGCGAGGGAGATACCGGCCGCCGTCGAGCCGCTGCACGTACGCGAGGAGGTGCTCCCGGACGGCGCACCGGAGATCCCAGCTCCGGCTCGAGTCTGCCGACGAGACCAGCGCCCGGAGCTGCACGGTCCTGTCGGTCGCGTCCGTGACCTGCAGGCCGACCACCTTGCCGTCCCACTCCGGCCGCGTGGTGACGAACCGCTGCAGCTCCCGGCGGACCCGATCGACCGGCAGCGCGTAGTCGGCGTAGACGAAGACGGTCCCCAGGATGTCGGCCCCGGCGCGGGTCCAGTTCTGGAACGGAGCCTCGAGGATGCGCGTGATCGGAATGACCAGGCGGCGAAGATCCCAGACCTTCACGACCACGTACGTGAGCGTGATCTCCTCGACCGTCCCCCACTCGCCCTCGATCACCACGACGTCCCCGACGCGGACCGGCTGGGTGAGCGAGATCTGCAGCCCCGCCAGCAAGGTGCCGAGCGTCCGCTGCGCCGCGAAACCGAGCACGATTCCTGCCACGCCAGCCGAGGCGAGCAGCGAGGTCCCGACCGCCCGCAGGGGATCGAACTGGACCAGGACGAGCGCGCCGCCCACGACCACCACCACCACGCCGGCGATCCGCCGCATCACCATGACCTGCGTGAGGCGGGACCGGGCCGCCGGGTCCTTGGCGCCGGCCGACACCCGCTCCGTGAGCACCGCGGCGCCGAACCGGATCGCGCGCAGGCCGATCCAGGAGAACAGGACCACGGCGGCGATCCGGAGACCGCCGTCCAGGACGGCCTGCGCGCCCGGGGCGAGGCGCAGGGCGCGCTCCACTGCCGCGAACGTGACGAGGCCGAGCAGCAGGCGCGCGGGGCCGAAAGCGGCATCGACCAGGTGGTCATCCCAGGTGAAGCGGGTCCGCCGCGTGACCTGGAACGCCAGCCGGCGCGCGAGGGCCCCGAGCACGACGGCGGCGAGGAGCGCGAGCACGAGCGCCACCGCGAGCCCGATCCATTGCCATGCTGGGAGGCCGAGCCAGACGATCTCGGTGAGCACCCGGGGCAGACGTTCTCCGATCCAACCGGTGGGCGGGAGCATTCCATGGCCCCCTGCACGCGCTGGGCCGCGAGGTCCGCGCCGGTTGGGGCGGTGCAGCACGACTCCTACCGAGTGTCCGCACATGTGCAGGCCCCCGTCCCCGCCCCCCAGATGGTCGTGCGTTCGCCTTGCAAGCGACCGGCGGTTGTGACCTTGCTTTTTGCGTTACTAACACTGACGCCCCCGGGGGCGGAGGAGGAGACCATGAGGAAGCGGATCCTCGCAGCTGCGCTGCTCGTGCCCCTGGCCGCGCTTCCGGCGTGCAAGAAGAACCGGGGGGGAACGGTCACGGTCCTCGGCGTCTGGGGCGGGGCGGAGCTGGAGACCTTCCAGCGGATGGTGAAGCCGTTCGAGGAGCGGACCGGGGTCAAGGTCGAGTTCGAGGCCACCCGCGATCTGGACGCCGTGCTCACCACCCGGGTGGCGGCGGGGAACCCGCCCGACCTCGCCGTCCTGCCCAGCCCCGGCAAGATGGCCGACCTGGCGCGGCAGGGGAAGCTCGTCGATCTGGGCGGCGTGCTCGACGTGGCGAAGCTCCGGAACTCGTACGCGCAAGGCTGGCTCGACCTCGGGAGCGTCGACGGCACGCTGGTCGGCATCTTCCCCAAGGCCGACCTCAAGGGACTGGTCTGGTACGACCCCAAGGCGATCGCGGCGGCCGGCCTGAGCGACAGCCCCGGCACGCTGGGCGAGCTCATCGGACAGGCCCAGGGCGTCGCGGCCAAGGGGATCACGCCGTTCGCGATCGGCATCGAGAGCGGGGCGGCGAGCGGGTGGGTGGGGACCGACTGGATCGAGAACATCTTCCTGAAGACGCACGGCCCCGAGAAGTACCGGGACTGGTACGAGGGCCGGCTGGCCTGGACGTCTCCGGAGGTGAAGTCCGCGTTCGAGACCTGGGGGCAGATCGTCGGCGATCCGAAGCTCACCTACGGCGGGAGCCCGTACGTGCTCGCGACCAACTTCGGCAGCGCCTTCACCCCGCTGTTCGAGGCCCCGCCCAAGGCGTACTTCCACTTCCAGGCGACGTTCATCCAGGGGTTCATCGCGAAGCAGTACCCGACGCTGAAGGCGGGCGAGGACTTCCGGTTCTTCGCCCTGCCCCCGGTCCGGCCGGAGTACGCCGACGCCGCGGAGATCTCGGGGGATCTGGTCGGCATGTTCCGCAACACCAAGCCGGCGGCGGCGTTCCTCGAGTACCTGACCACGGCCGAGGCGCAGAGCCACTGGGTCAAGGCGGGGAACGGCCTCTCCCCGAACCGCGACGTCTCGCTGGACGACTACCCGAACGCCCTCGCCCGGAGCGCCGCCCGGATCCTCACCTCCGCGGAGCGGACGGTGTTCGACGCCTCCGACATGATGCCGAGCAAGATGAACGCCGCCTTCTGGTCGGGGGTGGTGAGCTTCGTCTCGAAGCCGGGCGATCTCGACCGGATCCTCGCGGACCTCGAGGCGGTGCGGGCGGAGGCCTACGCGAGATAGCGCGTTCCCGGCGCGGGCCGCGCCCCGCGCCGCCGCGCGGCGGACCCGATGGCCTGGACGAGAGCCCTGTGGGCGCTGGTGGCGCTGGTCGGGGTGCCGCTCGTGCTCTGCGCCTACCTCTTCCTCGTGGAGCGGTCGGTGGACCGGCTCCCGGTGCGCCGCCGCCGGCGCGTGAGGCCCTGGGTGTGGATCGCGCCGGCGCTGGTGCTGCTCGCCGGGTTCCTCGTCTACCCGGCCCTGCACACCGCCGTGCTGAGCCTCCGGAGCGCGGACGGATCGCGCTTCGTCGGCCTCGCCCACTACGTCCACATCTTCACCGCCCGCAGCATGCTGCTGGTGCTGCGCAACAACCTCCTGTGGCTCGTCCTCTTCCCCACCGTGACGGTCGTGCTCGGGCTGCTGGTGGCGGCCCACGCCGATCGCGTCCGCTACGCGTGGGCAGTGGAGACCGCCCTGTTCGTCCCGATGGCCATCTCGCTCGTGGCCGCGGGCGTCATCTGGAAGTTCATGTACCAGTACCAGCCTCCCGGCGCGACGCAGGTGGGCACCCTGAACGCGGTGCTGACGGCGGTCGTCCCCGGGTTCGCTCCGCGGGCGTGGCTCTTCGACCGGGCGCTCAACAACCCGGCGCTCGTCTTCGTGCTCGTCTGGATGTGGGTCGGGTTCGCGGTGGTCATCCTCCGCGCCGCGATCCGGGGGATCGACCCGGCGCTCCTGGAGGCCGCACGGCTCGACGGGGCGAGCGAGCTCCAGGTGTTCTTCCGGATCACCCTCCCGC
>JAEZXM010000222.1 GCA_023419875.1 Pseudomonadota bacterium
CGGCCGGGAGGTGGCGATCGTCGCCGACCTCCAGGGCCCCAAGATCCGGACCAACGGCTTTCCCGGGGGCGCCATCCGGCTCTCCGACGGCGCCGAGGTCCGCGTCGTCCACTCCGAGGAGGACGGCGGCCCCGGCCTCGTCACCACCCGCTTCGCCCCGCTCGTGCGCGACAGTGTCGCCGGGGACCGCATCCTCATGAACGACGGGCTGCTCGAGCTCCGGGTGGTGCGCAAGGAGGCGGACGGGCTCGTCTGCACCGTGATCCACGGCGGCGAGCTGCGCGACCGGCGCGGGATCAACCTCCCCTTCGTGAAGCTCGACGTCCCCGCGATGACCGGCAAGGACGTCGCCGACGCACGGTTCGCGATCGCCCAGGGCGCCGACTTCCTGGCGCTCTCGTTCGTGCGCGCGGCGCGCGACCTCGACCAGCTCAAGGAGCTCGTCGGCGCGCAGAGCCGGCCGGTCCAGGTGATCGCCAAGATCGAGAAGCCCGAGGCGGTCGAGGACCTCGTGGCCATCCTGGGCGCCGCCGACGCGGTGATGGTGGCGCGCGGCGACCTCGGGGTGGAGATGGGGATCGAGCAGGTCCCGGGGGTGCAGAAGCGGATCATCCGCGAGGCGCTGCGCCACGGGATCCCGGTGATCACCGCCACGCAGATGCTCGAGTCGATGATCTCCAGCCCGCGCCCGACCCGCGCCGAGGCGTCCGACGTCGCCAACGCCGTCTTCGACGGCACCGACGCGGTGATGCTCTCCGGCGAGACCTCGATCGGTCGTTTCCCCGTCGAGGCGGTCCGCACCATGGCACAGATCGTGGAGCAGGCGGAGCGGGAGCCGGTCTCGCCGGACGCCGACGACTGGCAGATCCTCGACAGCTCGCGCGGCAAGCTCGGGATGTCGCTCGGCAAGGCGGCGCGGCTCTTCGCCGAGCAGATGGGCGCGAAGGCCCTCGCCTGCCTCTCCGACACCGGCAACGCCGCCATCCGGCTCACCGCCCAGCGACCGTCCGTCCCGGTCTACATGTTCTCGACGCGGCTCGACAGCGTGCGCCGGATGAGCCTCGTCCGCGGCGCCTACCCCCTCCTCCTCGCGGAGAGCCTCCCGCTCGGCGGCGTCTTCCCGATGATGGAGAGGTTGCTCGTCGAGCGCGGGCTGGTGAGGGAGGGCGACGTGGTCGTCTACACGGCCGGCATCTCCATGACCCACGGGGTGACGACCAACACCATCCACGTGCGGACGACGCTCAGGGATTGACGGCGCGCGTCGAGCGGGAGGGGTTGCCGGGCCCCGGAGGCCGTGCCACCATCACGCGCCTTTTCCACACACGAGGGGGAACGACATGGCCATTCCGGCTGGAGCGATCGCCAAGGACTCCGTCCACCGGCAAGGAAGGAAGCTTCTCGTCTCGCGCATCATCCCCGACTCCGATGCGGCGGTTGCGCTGCCCCCCCTGTGCATCAAGTGCGGGGCGCCGGCGACCAGCAGGCTCTCGAAGAGCTTCCACTGGCACGCACCCTGGGTCTACGTGTTCCTTCTTCTCGGTGTTCTGCCGTATGCCTTTTTGGCGTTGCTCCTGCGCACGCGGATCGACATGAGGATCCCGCTGTGCGTGGGTCACCGACGCCGGCGGCGGAATCTCATCCTCGCGGGGTGGCTCCTCGCCGTCGTCGGCATTGCGGTCCCCATTGCCCTGGGTCTCGCTGGCATCGATCCGGTGCTCTCCGTCGCCCTGGCGTTCCTCGCGGTGCTCACCGCGATCGTCCTGGGGTTCGTGGTGTCGCGGCCTCTCGTCCCGACGTTCATCGACCGCGAAGGCGCGGCGTTCACGGGCGCCGGCGAGGGGTTCCTGAGCAAGCTGCCCTGATCCCGCCCTACACCTCGAGCAGCATCCGCTCCGGGTTCTCGATCGCCTCCTTCACACGGACGAGGAACGAGACCGCCTCGCGGCCGTCGACGAGCCGGTGGTCGTACGAGAGGGCGACGTACATCATCGGCCGGACCACGATCGCGTCGCCGTCTCCCACGACGGGCCGCTTCTCGATCTTGTGCAGGCCGAGGATGCCGGACTGCGGCGGGTTCAGGATCGGCGTCGAGAGCAGCGAGCCGTAGATGCCACCGTTCGAGATCGTGAACGTCCCGCCGGCGAGGTCGTCCGGGCCGAGGCGGTTCTCCCGCGCCTTCCTCGCGAGCTCCGCGACGGTCTTCTCGAGCTCCGCGAAGGAGAGCGCGTCCGCGTCGCGGACGACGGGGACGACGAGGCCCTTGCCGCCGCCGACGGCGACGCCGACGTCGTAGTGGTCCTTGTAGACGATGCTCTCGCCGCGGACCTCGGCGTTCACCGCTGGAAAGGACCGCAGCGCGTCCACCGATGCCTTCAGGAAGAACGACATGAAGCCGAGCTTCACCCCGTGGCGCGCCTGGAAGGCCTCGCCGTGCTCCTCGCGCAGGGCGAGCACGCGCGACATGTCCACCTCGTTGAACGTCGTGAGGATGGCGGCGGTGTGCTGGGCTTCCACGAGCCGCCGCGCGACCGTCCGGCGGAGCGTGGTCATGGGGACGACGCGCTCGCGCGGCCCGGCCTCGGGGGCGGGGGCCGGCACCGCGGAGAGCGTCGGCGCTCCGTCCACGCGCCCGCCGAGCACCCGCTCGACGTCGTCCTTCCGCACCTGCCCGGTGGACGCCGCCCGCGCCACCTCCTCGGCGCGGAGGCCCTGCTCGGCCATGAGGCGCCGTGCGCTCGGCGAGGCGCGGACCGCCGCGG
>JAEZXM010000226.1 GCA_023419875.1 Pseudomonadota bacterium
GTGTAACCGCGCCCACGCGCTACGGGCGGGGTGGCGCCCCGCCGTGCGCGCCGGAGCCGGAGCGGCGACGCGGTTCACGCCTGGAGTCGGACGGCGACGCCTCCGGCGTCGATGACGTGCGGGGCACCGTACACGCGCACGGTGACGGGGTCGCCGTCCAGCACCCGGAGGCGCACCTCCTCGTCCTCGGCGTCCGCCCGCACCTCGAGCAAGGCGCCCCGGTAGCGGACCCGGAACCGGTAGGAGCGCCATGGGGCCGGCAGCACGGGCCGGAAGGCGAGGACGTCGCCGTCGGTGCGCATGCCACCCCATCCGAAGACCATGCTGGCCCAGACGCCCGCGGCAGACGTCACGTGCAGTCCCTGCTCGGTGTTGCGGTTGTAGTCGTCCAGATCCATCCGGGCGCCGTACGTGAAGAATGTGTACGCGGCCTCGAGCTTCCCGAGCTCCACGGCCAGGATCGAGTGCAGCGAGGGCGACAGCGACGACTCGTGGATGGTCCGCGCCTCGTAGAAGTCGTAGTTCGCGCGCTTCTCCTCCGGCGTGTAGTCGTGGCTGAAGAAGTACATGAGGTTCAACACGTCGGGCTGCTTGATCATGTCGTGGCGGAAGATCTTCACGTAGGCCCAGTTCTTGTAGACCGGGATCTGATCCGCCGGGAAACGGTCGAGGTCGACGTGCGGCAGGTCGAAGTAGCCGGCGTGCTGCTCGAACACGCCCGTCTGCTCGTCCCTGGGAATCCGCATCTTCTCGGCCATCCGCGCCCACTCCGCGGGCTCCTCCGGACGGAGCGCGGTCCGGGCGAGCGCCTCCCGGTACCGCTCCGGCGCGGCCGTCCGCATCTCCTCGAGCACCGCGAGGGTGAACTCGAACGCCTTCTTCGCCATCACGTTCGTGTAGCAGTTGTGGTTCACCATCATGTGGAACTCGTCGGGCCCCATCACCCCGTAGAACCCGAAGTCGCCCTTCACCGGGCTCCAGCCGCCGGCGCTCGCCAGGAACCGGCAGATCTGGAGCAGCATCTCGATGCCCTCGCGATGGAGGAACTCCTTGTCGCGGAGGATCTGGTCATGGTGCCAGATGGCGTAGCTCACGGCCAGGTCGGCGTGGATCTCGAGGTCGACGTGCTGCCAGGTCCCGGAGTCCTCGGTCCCGGTGATCGTGGCGAACGGGAAGCGCGCGCCCGCGCAATCGAGCTGCCGGGCCCGCTCCAGCGCCTGCGCCAGGCGGCGGTGCCGGTAGAGGAGCAGCTTCTTCGCGGCGGCGGGGTCGACGAACATCATCAGGCGGTGCGAGTAGATCTCGCTGTCCCAGAACACCCAGCCGAAGTAGACCTCGCCGGTCATGCCCTTGCAGAGGGCGTTCCGATCGGCGTCCTCGCCCTGGTACGTCTGGTACGTCTGGAAGCAGGAGAAGCGCAGGCCCTGGAGCACCTCCGGGTCGCCCTCGATGTCGATCGCGAGCACGTTCCAGATCCGCGCCCAGCGGTCCTCGTGCTCGCGCAGGAGGGCTTCGAAGGTCGCGCCCGCGTGGCGCCGCATCAGCGCACGGCCCTCGCTCCAAAGGGCTTCGGTGTCCGAGGTCCTGGCCCACTCGTTGATCGCGACCCGGTCCACCTTGGTCGCGACGCCCTGCTTCACCTCGAGCGAGAAGTCCACGCCGATGAGCTTTTCGTCCTCCACCACCGACGTCCGGAGGGGCGGGTCGGCCCGGAGGAGGAAGCTCGAGAACAGCTGGTGCCCGCTCCGGAGCGTCTCCGCCTGGATCGCCCACCCGCCCTCGAGCGCTCCCTTGCGGCGGGGTCGCCAGAAGTTGATGACGCCTTCCCGCGCCTGTGACTTCCCGCTGGTGGTCTGATCCCAGCCCGCGCCGATCTCGTAGTGGGTGCCGAAGTCGAGGCCCAGACGGACCTGCACCGTGCCGGAGAAGTCGAGCGGCTCGAGGACGATGCGCTGGCAGCCGACGCGGGTCGACGACATGCTCGTGAACCGCACGAAGGTGATCTTGAGGCGCTTGCCCGAACGCGTCTGCCACACGAGCTCACGGGTGAGGACGCCGGTGCGCATGTCCAGCCTGCGCGTGAAGTGGGAGTACGCCGATGACGCAAGGTCGAGCTGTTCTCCGTCCACCCACAGGCGCGTGTACAGCCAGTCCACCGCGTTGACCATGGCGGCACCCTGCGTGACGAAGCCCTTGAAGACCTGGTCATGCCGGATGTCCATCAGCTCGTAGAGATGATTGAAGTAGCTGCCGAGCAGGTGGTCGCCGCCGTAGCCTTCCTCGAAGTATCCGCGCACACCCATGAACTCGTTGGCCACCGAGAACACGGACTCCGAGACGCGCTGGCGTGCGGGGTCGAAGCCCTCCTCGACGATCGTCCAGGGATCTCCGCGGAAGTAGGAGATGGGGGTCTTCGGCATGCGCACGGGCGTCATCCCTTGACCCCGCCGGTGAACACCCCGCTCGTCACGTACCTCATCGAGAACATGAACACGATCACCACCGGGACGATCATGAGGAGGCCCGCCATGGCCGCGTCCGCCTGCTGGAACGACACCATCCCCGGGTTCGGGTTGAAGCCGGGCCGGAGCGCCGCGGTGCTGGAGACCACGGTGGCGACGCCCACCGGCAAGTTGAACAGCTGATCGTCGTTGAGCATCACGTACGGGCCGAAGAAGTTGTTCCAGTTCGCGTTGAAGCTGATGAACGCGAGGAGGCCCACCAGCGGTCGAGCCAGCGGCAGGGCGACGTGCCAGAACATCCCCACGTCCGAGCAGCCGTCCACGCGTGCGGCGTCGAGGATCGACGCCGGCAGGCTGGAGCCGAAGTAGACGTAGCTGAGGTACACGCCGAAGGGGAAGAACATCGCCGGGAGGATGACGGCCCACTGCGTGTTGACCAGGCCGACCAGGTTCAGCTCCAGGAACAGGGGCAGCACGGTCGCAGAGGCCGGGAGCAGCATCGTGATCAGCGTGAGCCAGAGCACGAGCTTGCGGCCCGGGAAGCGCGCAGTCGCGAGGGTGTAGCCGGCGGGGAGGCAGATGGCGAGGCTGCCGCCGAGCGAGAGGAGGACGTAGCGGACCGAGTTCCAGAGCCAGAGCGTCACCTCGCCGTTCTGGTAGCTGATGATGTTCCGCCAGGACTTGGCCAGGCGCGCCCACGTGCCGAACGCGAAGGGATTGGCGTGATCGTACAGGTGGGTGGAATCGCGGGTCGTGGCGAACAGCAGCCAGGCCATCGGGACCACGAAGTAGACGGCGAAGACGAGCAGGACGGCGAGGCGGAGGATGTAGCCCACGAACCCCAGGTCGCCCACGTATCGTCTCGGTGAGATCATCGAACCATGTCCTCGCCGTTGCCCGCTCGGGCGGTGGTCAGGCTTCGATGCGGAAGAAGCCGGTGAAGCGGATGAGCAGGTAGGCCCCCAGGAGCCCGATCGCGAGCATCAGGAGCGAGAGCGCCGCCGCGGCGCCGAAGTTTCCGAGCTCGAACGCGAAGGCATAGGCCAACTGGTTCGGCGCCCACTGCCCCGGGACGTTGCCCTGGACCCAGGTGGAGCTCAGCAGCTGAGGCTCCACGAAGAGCTGCACGTTGCCGGCGAAGACGAGGATCGTCTGGTACACGATGAAGGGGCGGATGAAGGGCAGCTTGATGCGGAGCGCCTTCTGCCAGGCGTTGCAGCCGTCGAGGGTGGCCGCCTCGAGGACCTCCTGCGAAACGCCCTGGAGCGCGCCGTGCTGGATGGCGATCCACATGCCTGCGCCCGAGAAGAAGCCGATGATCGTGAACACGTAGGGGAGGCTCCCGGCGTAGACGATGTCATCGAAGGAGCGGAGGCCGGCGGCCTTGAACAGCGGACCGAACGGGCTGATGTCCGGGTTGAGCATGCAGATGGCGAGGAGGACGAGGGCTGGACCGGTCACGGCGCCCGGGATGAAGTAGATGAGCCGCAGCACCGACGACGTCCGCCCCGGCCGCATGTCGAGCAGCAGCGCCAGGAGGATGACGAGCCCGATCCCCAGCGGCACGGAGACGAGGAGGAACCAGCCCATGTTGGCGAACGTCTGCGTGAACCGGAAGTCGTTGAACGCGGCGACGTAGTTCGCGAACCCGGCTGCGAAGTAGCGGGGCACGCCCATCTTGAAGTCGGCGAAGCTGAGCAGAAGTGCGTAGATCCCCGGCCCCAGGCCGAAGAGGGCGAGGAACAGCAGATACGGCAGGAGGAGCAGGTAGGAGCCCCGGTGCTTCCGCAAGGTGCCGGCGCGCGCGTGCGCCCGGGGAGAGCTCAGGTTCGGCGACACCGCCGCAGGGACGGTCGGGGTGAGCAAGGAACCTCCGGCTGGCGCGGAGGAAGGCGAGAGGGTGTGCGCCTTCCTCCGCGCTCCGTGTGACGGGTCCTACTTGCCGACGACCTGGTATCCCTCCGCCTCCGCGAGCGGGATGAACGCCTCGGCGACCTTCGGCAGGACCGATTCGATCGAGACCTTCTCCTTGTACGCGGTCTTCACGACCGTGTTGAGGGGAACGATCAGATCAAACCGCGGCCACTTGTCGAGCGAACTGATGAGGCCCGCCGCCTCGGCCATGACCGGGAAGGGATCGTTGGCGAACAGCGGGTTGCTCGAGACCTTCTTCTGCCAGAGCGGCATGAGCGGCTTGTACGCCGGGAAGTTGGTCGTCCCGGCCCACAGGTCCGGAGAGGTGGTGACCCAGGTGACGAGATCCACCGCCAGCTGGGGGTTCTTGGTGTGGCGGGAGACCGTCCACGCGCCACCGCCTTGCGTCGCCGTCTGGCCCTTCGCGTCCGCCGCCCACTTGAGCGGCGGCGCCACGCCGAGCTGCTGCTCGGCGTTCTTGTAGTAGGTGCTGTCCGGGGTGCCACCGAAGACGCCCCACGCCCACGAGGCCATCGAGACCATCAGGAGCTTGTCGTCGTTCACCTGCTTCACGAAGCTCGCGTCGAAGTAGTCGGTGTTCCAGAGGGTCTTGTTGGCGACCATGTGATCGACCAGCTTCGCCGCGCGGATGCAGCGCGGGTCCTTCACGTCGATCTTGAGGGTGTTCGGGTCGACGAACTCGTGGGTGGGACACCCGCTCGCCGCGAAGAAGGAGAGGAACGTCCAGCCGTCGCCGAAGGTTCCGAGCAGGTATCCGGGGTGCTCCGCCGCCACCTTGTCGCTCAGCGCCTGCAGCTCCTCGAACGTCTTCGGGACCGCGTACCCGAACTTGGCCATGAGGGGCTTGTTGTAATAGAGGACGAACTGGGCGAGGTCGTTCCGCAAGCAGTACAGCTTGTTGCCGAACTTGCAGTTGTCGATGCCGGCGAAGTTGGCGACCACCTGCGGCTTGACCAGCCCGGTCAGGTCGAGCGGGAAGTTGTGGGCCGCATCGGCGACGCGAGCGACCAGCCGCGGCTCGGCGAACACCACGTCGGGCCAGCCCTGGTTCGTGTTGTTGAACAGCAAGACCTTGGCCGGGAACTGCTCCCGGTCCACGACCACCGCCTTGATCAGCTTGGCCTTGTCGGGGTGAGCCTTCAGGTAGGCATCGATCATCGGCTGGCGGGGCTGATCGATCCACACCGTGATCCTGGCGTTGGGGTCACCCTTGGGCGCCGCCAGCGTCGAGCCGCTCGAAAGAACGAGGATCACGGCTGCCATGAGATGTAGAGCGCGTGTCATTTCGGATTCCCTCCGTCTCCCGATCTTGGACTACGCAAGCGCGGATCTCCACCGCGTGCACGCCAGGCGCAGTTCCGTTCCAGCGCAGTCTACAACGTTCGAGGTCTGGAGGAAACGTGCACGAGCTGGGGGCGACCGCCCCGATACGTTCGGGCCCGCACCGCTCCAAGTCCGCGGAACGCCTACGACTCGCCCCACCCGAGCTCCGGCGCGAACGGCGGAGAGCCCTCCCGC
>JAEZXM010000276.1 GCA_023419875.1 Pseudomonadota bacterium
CCCCCGAGGATCCCCGCCGCCCCCGCGACGTAGGCGAGACCGGGCCTCTCCCCGAGCAGCGCCACGGCGAGGAGCGTCGCCAGCACCGGCTGCACGTACGTGACGCTCGCGACCCGCGAGGCGGGCAGCCAGCGGAGGGCATGCGTGTAGATGAGGTAGGCGACCACCGACGACGCGATCGCCATGTAGACGATGCCCGTCCACGCCGCCGCGGAGATGCCGCCTGGGCCCCCGAGCTGCCAGAGGCCCCACACGGCGAACGGGAGGGACAGCACCGCGCCGCCCCAGTACGCGACCGCATTCACCGCGAGCGTACCCACCTCCGCGGTGAGCGGCTTGCCGAACAGGGAGAACGCCGCGAACAGGGCGGCGTTCCCGAGCATCATGAGATCGCCGAGGGCGCTCGCCTCGCTCCCCTCCCCTCCGCGGACGAGCTGCAGGAAGACGACGCCCCCGGCCGCGGCGATCATCCCGGCGAGCCGGCCCGCGCCGAGCCGCTCCTGGCCCAGCGCCGCCGCGCCCACGAGGACCATCACCGGGGCGGTGGCCCCGATGACCGCGCCGTGCGCGACGCTCGTGTGCGCGAGCGCGGCCACGAAGGCGAACTGGTTGGCGACGATCCCGAGGATCCCGACGGTGGCGAGCCGCGGGAGGTCGCGGCGGGTCCAGGGGCGGAGCAGCGGATCCCCGCCCGTCCGGACCAGGCGGTAGAGGGGGATCATCACGATCCCGGAGAGCACCGTGCGAAGGCAGGCGACGAGCAGCGGCGGGACCTCGCGCACCGCGAGCTTCGCGAACACGAAGTTCCCCGCCCAGAGCAGAAGCATCACCCCGAGCAGCCCGTACAGCCGGGCTCGCGAAGGGACGCGGTGCGGCACGTCCTGGCCGCGTTCGTGCGCCATGGCGGCGGAGGATGCGGCCGCGGGGAACGCCCGTCAACGCGGAGGGCTGCGCGGGCGCCCTCCGCCCGCCTGCGGCGCCGAGCCACAGCCCTCCCCGGCGCGCGCGCCTCGTCGTCGCCTCGTCCCGTGATAGACAGGCTCGCTCCGGCACGACGAACACCGAATATCGAGCCGGGGCTCGGCGGCCGCGCCGGACACGACGAGGAGATCCCAATGTCGAAGATCGAGACCCTCATCACCCAGACCGAGAAGCACCGCTCCGTCTTCGAGGAGTGCATCCGCGCGCTGTCCGTGCCGGTGTGCGCCGCCTTCAAGGACGGGGGCGCGATCGCCCCGGTGGACTTCCAGGCCGGCGCGGAGACCATCTCCACGAAGGACACGCCCGCGGTCAACGCCCGGTTCCCGAGGACCTCCGGCGCCTCCGGCAACAAGGTCCTCGTCGGCGAGGGCCGGGTCCGCTCCCCGGCGCAGGTGAAGCGCGTCGCGGTCCTCTTCTCCGGCGGACCGGCCGCGGGCGGCCACAACGTGATCGCCGGCCTGCAGGCGGCGCTCGGCAAGGGCAACGTGCTCCTCGGGGTGCGGGCCGGGCCGAAGGGCCTCATCGAGGGGAAGCTGTTCGAGATCACCGAGGAGGCGGTCGCGCGGATCCTCAACACGGGCGGGTTCGACTTCCTCGGCTCCGACCGGACCAAGATCAAGAAGGACGAGCAGTACGCGGCGGTGCGGAAGACCTGCGTCGACAACGCGCTCGACGCCATCGTGGTGGTCGGCGGCGATGACTCCAACACCAACGCGGCCACCCTGGCCGAGCAGCTGTTCGCGGGCGTGAAGGCGGACGGCGGCGGGGTCCAGGTGATCGGCGTGCCGAAGACGATCGACGGCGATCTCCAGATCGGCGACCTCCTGCCGATCTCCTTCGGCTTCGACACCGCCACCCGCGTCTACGCGGAGCTCACCGGCAACATCCTCCAGGACACGCCGTCGTCCCGGAAGTACTGGCACTTCGTGAAGCTCATGGGCCGGGCGGCCTCGCACGTCGCGCTCGAGGTCGCGCTTCAAGTCAAGCCGGCCGTGGCGCTCGTCTCCGAGGAGGTCGCCGAGAAGAAGCTGCCGCTCGCGACGATCATCGACGGCATCGCCCAGGTGGTCGTGGCCCGCGCCAGGAAGGGAATCAACCACGGCGTGGTGGTGGTGCCCGAGGGGCTCATCGAGTTCATCCCCGAGGTGAACGCCCTCATCGCCGCCATCGACCACGAGATGGCCGACAAGGCCGCGGCGGTCGGGCCGATGAAGGAGACCGACCGGGTCGCGTTCATCCCCCGCCACCTCGAGCCCGGCCTGGCGACGCTCTTCCACTCGCTGCCCGGGTACATCCAGAAGATGCTGGTCGCGGACCGCGACTCGCACGGCAACCTGCAGGTGTCGCTCATCCCCACCGAGCGGCTGCTCATGGACATGGTGGCGATCCGCGTGGCCGAGATCGACGCGAGCGTGAAGTTCTCGACCCACACCCACTTCTTCGGCTACGAGGGCCGCTGCGGCGCGCCCACGCTCTTCGACGCCGCCTACACGTACAACCTCGGCCTCACGGCAGGTTCCCTCATCCTCGCCGGCAAGACCGGCTACATGGCGTCGATCCGCGACCTCGAGGCGGGCGGGCGGCCCGTCGCGATCCCGCTCACCGGGCTGCTCAACATCGAGCGCCGGCACGGGAAGGACGAGATGGTGATCGAGAAGGCGCTCGTGAAGCTCGATTCGCCCGCGTTCCGCTACTTCGCTTCGCGCCGCGAGGCCTGGGCGGCCGAGGACCTCTTCTGCTCGCCCGGCCCGCGCCAGCTCTGGGGCCCGGCGGCCATGCAGCTCCCGATGACGGTGGCGCTCAACCGGAGCTACGCCTCGCTGGCGTTCAGATTCTAACGGGGCGTGCCGCCCCGCCCCCCCCGCCGCCCCCCCGGGGCCCCCCCCCCCCCGGGCGGGGGGCCCCCC
>JAEZXM010000326.1 GCA_023419875.1 Pseudomonadota bacterium
GGGCCGGCCTGCTCCGACCCCGGCCACGCCGGATTCGGCCGCCCCGGCCACGAAGGTGGCGGCTGCACCGGTCGAGGCGGTCGCCCCCCGGCCGGCCGCCCGCACGCGCATCAGCGCGGTCAAGTTCTCCGGTACCCCCGGCAACGCGAGGATCGAGATCAAGGGCAAGGCGTCCTACAGCATCACGCGTCCGGATCCGCGGACCGTGGTCCTGACCTTCGAGGGCGCCCAGCTCCCGCGATCCCTGGAGCGCTCGCTCGACACCTCCGCCTTCCGGGGCCCCGTCCAGATGGTCTCGTCGTTCAACCAGCCGTCCACCGGGCAGGTGCGGATCGTCGCCAGCCTCCGCGGCCCGGCCTCGGACCGGATCGTCGAGCAGCCCGACGGGCTCGTCTGGGCTTTCGGTCCGCAGTCGGCGACCACCGCCGCCGGAGATCCGAGCGTCCGGATCGAGGCCAGCGGCGCCGAGACCGCCGGCTTCGCGTCCTCGTCCTCCGGGTACGCCGTCGCGAGCGCGCCGCAGGCTCGCGGCTACACCGGGAAGGTGGTCTCCTTCGACTTCCACGACATCGACATCCGGAACCTGCTCCGGATCATCGCCGAGGTCTCGAAGAAGAACATCATCGTCTCCGACGACGTGAGGGGGAAGGTGACGGTCTCGCTCCGCAACATCCCCTGGGACCACGCGCTCGAGCTCATCCTCCGGGTGAAGGGGCTCGGCAAGGAAGAGGTCGGCAACGTCATCCGCATCGCCAGGCTCGACGACATCCAGAAGGAGCAGCTGGCCCGGGCCGAGGCGGAGCGGGCGCGGATGCCGCTCATCCCGACCAAGGTCCGCATCATCGCCGTGAACTTCGCGCGCGCCATGGACATGGCGGGCCGGATCAAGGACGTGCTCTCCGAGCGCGGCACCGTCTCGGTCGACGAGCGGACCAACGTCCTCATCGTGAAGGACATCCCGGAGAAGCTCGTCGCCGCGGAGGGGCTGGTGCGGCTGCTCGACCTCGAGACGCCCCAGGTGCTCATCGAGGCGCGCATCGTCGAGGCGTCCTCGAACTTCAACCGTGCGCTGGGCGTGCAGTGGGGCGGCAGCGCCGCCATGAACCAGGCGAACGGCAATCCGACCGGCCTCATCTTCCCCTACAACGCGACCGCGACCGGAGCCTCCGGCGGCGGCCCCACCACCGGCACGGCCGCCAACCCCAACTACGCCGTGAACCTTCCGGCGGCCATCGGGCAGGGCTCCGGCGGCGGCGTCGGGTTCACCTTCGGGACGATCGGCGGTGCGTTCAACCTGAACCTGCGGCTCTCGGCCCTCGAGAACACCGGTACGGTCAAGACCATCTCCGCCCCGAAGATCACCACGATCGACAACAAGGAGGCGACGATCGGGCAGGGCATCTCCATCCCGTTCTCGCAGACCTCCGCCTCGGGCGTGAACACGACCTTCATCGAGGCAAAGCTCGAGCTCAAGGTGACCCCGCACGTGACCGCCGACGGCAACGTGCTCCTCAAGATCAAGGCCACCAACAACGCGCCCAACCCGCAGCTCACCGGCGCGAACGGCCAGCCGTCGATCTCCAAGCGCGAGGCCGACACCGAGGTGCTGGTGAAGGACGGCGACACGACGGTGATCGGAGGCATCTACACCCGCGCGACGTCCAGCCGGAAGAGCACCATCCCCTGGTTCGGCCGGATCCCGGTGCTCGGCTTCTTCTTCCGGACGACGACCAACCAGGACGATCACACCGAGCTGCTCATCTTCATCACGCCGCGGATCCTGAACCGTAGCGCGTCCACCGCGAGCGCATCCAACTAGGAGCCGTCCATGACGACCCGATTCCTTCCACAGGCCGCCTTGACGGTCGCGCTCGCCACGCTCGGCTGCGCCGGTCAGGACGATGTCTCGGTACAGACCCAGTTCGTTTGTGCGCCGGCCGAGGATCCGATGGACTGCGCACCGGATGGCGAGTGCGAGCGCTTCCTGACCGGCCAGGCTTTTGCGTACACGACCGTGGGGGGCTTCGACAACTCGCTCAGCTTCTACTTCCAAATTGCCAACCAGAGGCCGCCCAACGAGGACGAATCGGCTGGGTCCCTCAACTCCGCCGACGCGCTGCTCACCGAGTACGACCTCAGCTTCATCTGGGAAGGGACCGTGATCGGAAGGGGGACCGTGCCGATCGTCAACGCCACCATCCCTGCAGAGGGCACGATCACACCGTTCGCCACGGTGATCCCCGCCTCGGTGATGAACTTCATCAGGACGAACTGGCCCAGCGCGGACCCGGCGATCCTGGGGGAGGTCAACATCCGCTTCAAGGGGCACTTCCGAGGCGGCGGGGAGTTCGAGACGGGCGACTTCCTCCTGCCGGTCCAGATCATCAATGCGGATTACTCCATCCCGACCTGCACTGCCCCGGACGTTCTGGTGTATTGCCCGAATCTTGGCGCGACGGGCACCACGGACTGCGTGACGCCCTGATGACCCGGAGGCACGCTCGTCCTTGACGCTCCCCGCGAGACCGGGCTATTACCCAGCCCGGTCTCCGCGCGTCCAGCGAAATCACGCCGCTTTTCGGCACGCGGGGCGAAAGAACATGGCCTTCCGCGAGCATCTCCAGGACATCTGCAAGGGCTGCGAGGCGCTCGCCTGCTCGCTCATGGGCGTCGATGGCATCGAGGTCGACACCCACGTCGAGGACGGGAGCGACGTCGATCTCAAGGCGCTCCTCGTCGAGTACTCCGGCCTCTTCCGCGCGGCGCGCGAGGCCGCCGAGGTGCACGCCGCCGGCGGGATCGTCGAGCTGTTCGTCGAGACGGAGAAGATCCTCACCGTGGCCCGCCTCATCTCGCCCGAGTACTACATGGTCGTGGCGCTCCCGCCCGGCGGGAACCTGGGCAAGGCCCGCTACCTCCTGCGCGTGACCGCTCCTCGGCTGAGGTCCGAGCTCTAGCGGCCGCGCGGCGAGGCGCCCACCCGCGCGCGCGGGTCGGGGCGGCCGCCCCCCTGTCACATTCCTCATCCCAAGGAGCTCGAAGACAATGGCCGACACCCTGGACACCACGGCATTCCGCCGGGGGCTCAAGATCGAGATCGACAAGGAGCCCTGGGAGATCGTCGAGTTCCAGCACGTGAAGCCGGGCAAGGGCTCGGCGTTCGTGCGCACCCGGATCAAGAACCTCCTGACCGGGCGGACGATCGACAAGACCTTCAAGTCCGGGGACGTGGTGGGAAAGCCGGACATCGAGGAGCGGGAGATGCAGTACCTCTACCTCGAGGGCGATCACTACCAGTTCATGGACAACAAGAACTACGAGCAGACCTTCGTGACCGCCGAGCAGATGGGGGAGGCGAAGAACTTCATCAAGGAGAACACCACCACCCACATCCTGTTCTACAACGGGAAGGCCATCGGGGTGACGCTGCCCAACGCGATGGACCTGAAGGTGGTGAAGTGCGATCCCGGCGTCCGCGGCGATACCGTCTCCGGCGCCACCAAGCCCGCCACCCTCGAGACCGGCTACGTCGTGGCCGTGCCGCTCTTCATCAACGAGGGGGACGTGCTCCGCATCGACACCCGCTCGGGCGAGTATCTGACCCGCGTGGCGGGGTAAGCTCCACCGTCCGCGAACCCGCTTTGGGGAGATCCTGATGGCGAGCCGACCGCTGAAGCAGCCCGCAGACCGTGCGCCGGCTCCCCCTGGCGGATCGCAGGGGTTCTCGCTCGACGACGTGAAGTCGCTCGTCCAGCTCCTGGAGGAGAGCGACGTCACCCACATCGCCTGGCAGCGCGGGGCGGAGAAGGTCGTCATCCGCCGGGGCTCTCTCGTCTCCGCAGGCCCGGCGATCGTGCACGCCCTGCCGGCCCCGGCCCCCGTGACCGCCGCCGTTCCGGCGCCCGCCTCGGCGGTCTCGCCGCCGGCATCCGCCGCCGCCCGCGACCCGAAGCTCGACGCCCCGGGAACGGTCGTGAGCTCGCCCTTCGTGGGCACCTTCTACCGGTCGCCGTCGCCCGACGCGCCGCCGTTCGTCGACGTGGGCCAGAAGGTGAAGAAGGGCCAGACGATCTGCATCATCGAGGCGATGAAGCTCATGAACGAGATCGAGAGCGACGTCGACGGCGTCGTCGCGGAGATCATGGTCCCGAACGCGACCCCGGTGGAGTTCGGGGAAGCGCTGTTCCGGATCGTTCCGAGCTAGCCCATGTTCAAGAAAGTTCTGGTCGCGAACCGGGGCGAGATCGCGCTCCGCGTGATCCGCGCCTGCAAGGAGCTGGGCGTCGCCACCGTGGCGGTCCACTCCACCGCCGACGCCGAGTCGCTCCACGTCCGCTTCGCCGACGAGGCCATCTGCATCGGGCCGCCGCCGGCGCGGCAGAGCTATCTCGACGCCCGCGCGGTGCTGGCCGCGGCCGAGCTGACCGGCGCGGACGCAGTCCACCCCGGGTATGGTTTCCTCTCCGAGAACGCCGAGTTCGCGGAGATGGTGCACAAGATGCGGCTCAAGTTCATCGGGCCGCGGCCGGAGATGATCCGGCTCATGGGGAACAAGGTCCTCGCCCGCGAGGCGATGGAGAAGGCCGGGCTCCCGCTCCTGCCCGGCGCACGCGGCGTGCTCCGCGACGGGCGCGAGGCGGAGCAGCTCGCCGACAAGATCGGCTTCCCGGTGATCCTCAAGGCCGCGGCGGGCGGCGGCGGGCGCGGCATGAAGATCTGCCGCGAGAAGGCCCAGGTCCGCCAGCTCTTCGACACCGCCTCCGCCGAGGCGCTCGCCGCCTTCGGCGACGGGTCGATGTACCTCGAGCGCTACGTGGAGCAGCCGCGCCACGTCGAGCTGCAGATCCTCGCCGACGAGCGCGGGAACGTGATCCACCTCGGCGAGCGCGAGTGCTCCGTCCAGCGCCGCCACCAGAAGCTCATCGAGGAGGCGCCGAGCCCGGCGGTCGGGCCGGAGCTGCGGCGCGAGATGGGCGAGGTGGCGGTCCGGGCGATGCGGGAGGTCGGCTACAACAACGTGGGGACGGTGGAATTCCTGCTCGACGAGCAGGGGTGCTACTACTTCATGGAGATGAACACCCGGATCCAGGTGGAGCACCCGGTGACGGAGCAGGTGTACGGCCTGGACCTACTACGCGAGCAGATCCGTCTCGCCGCGGGTGAGCGGCTCGAGCGCACCCAGGACTCGGTGGTCCCCATCGCCCACGCCATCGAGCTGCGCGTGAACGCCGAGGACCCGGTCACGTTCGCCCCTTCGCCCGGGACCATCACCGGTTACCACCAGCCCGGCGGCTACGGCGTGCGCGTGGACACGCTGGCCTACGAGCAGTACCGGGTGCAGCCGTTCTACGACTCGCTCGTCGCCAAGCTGGTCGTCTCCGGCGCCACCCGTGACATCGCGCTCCGGCGGGCGATGCGGGCGCTGGACGAGTACGTGATCGAGGGCATCAAGACCAACATCTCCTTCCACCGCCGCGTGCTCGCTTATCCGGCCTTTGTCGCCGGGCGATACGACACACGGATCGTGGACCAGATCTTGAACCCGCCGGCGCTCGAGGAGGCCCCGGTTTCGGGCCGAGGGTAGGAGGCTCTCGCCGCGCGGTCGCACCGCAGAAAACCGCGAAATTCCGCGGTAGTTCTGCGGACCTTCACTTGACCGTCCCCGCGGCGTTCCGATACGCTCGTCGCCGCCCCTGCTCCGCTCCGGCGCGGGTCGCGCGTTCGTTGCGCGTCCCGTCAAAACCGCGGAACACGACCTCCCGAGCCAAGCCACCCGATGGCTGTCGACAAGAACAAGATCATCGCGGAGGCGACCAAGCTCGTCCAGAAGGGGGCCATCGACAAGGCGATCGCCACCTACCAGAAGATCCTCGCCGAGGACGCGAAGGACGTCCGGGTCCTCCTCAAGGTCGGCGAGCTCTACCAGAAGAAGGGCGACGAGCGACTCGCCGCGGACGCCTTCACACGAGTCGCCGAGACCTACGCCGAGCAGGGCTTCTTCCTCAAGTCGGTCGCCGTGTACAAGCAGATCGTGAAGCTCGCTCCGGACGACGTCCGGGTGAACGAGCGGCTCGCGGGCCTGTACCAGCAGCTCGGGCTCATGAGCGACGCCATGGGCCAGCTCCAGTTCATGGCCTCGGCGTACGAGAAGGCGGGCGACGCCGGAAGGCTCACCGACGTCCTCCAGAAGATGGTGGAGCTGGACCCGGACAACATCGCCTCCTCCATCAAGCTGGGCGAGCTGCACGCCCGCGCCGGACGGCGCGAGCCGGCCCTCGAATGCCTGCAGCGCGCCGCGGCCTACCTCAAGAAGCACAGCCGCACCGACGAGTACCTCAAGGTGGCGGAGCGGATCGCCGCGCTCCAGGGCGACGACCTCGCGCTCACCAAGGAGCTCGCCAACATCTACCTCGCGAAGGGCGACACCAAGCGCGCCCTCGCGAAGCTCCAGCTCTGCTTCAAGGCCGACCCCAAGGACGTGGACACGCTCCACCTCCTCGCGCAGGCCTTCCGCGACCTCGGCCAGACCTCGAAGACACTGTCCGTGTACAAGGAGCTGGCCCACGTCCACGAGGAGCAGGGCCGCCACTCCGAAGCCCGGGCCACCTGGCGCAAGGTGCAGGAGCTCGCGCCCGACGACCCCGACGCCGCCAACGCGATCGGCGCCTCCCCCGCGGCCACGCCGCTCAACCAGGTACGATCCGCTCCGGCGCCCGGCCCGTCCC
>JAEZXM010000386.1 GCA_023419875.1 Pseudomonadota bacterium
ACGTGACGCACACGCACGGGATCGAGGTCCTGCCCGAGTTCGACGGGACGCCCGACCTCTGGTTCACGATCGACGGCCGGGTAGGCCCCGAGTTCGTGTCGAGGACGTACACCTCGCCCACGAGCAACGAGTCGGCCGCGTTCTGGTACCACGATCACGCCTTCGGCGTGACCCGGCTCAACGTGGGCATGGGGCTGAACGGGTTCTCGATCCTCCGCGATCCGAACGACCCGCTCGATCGCGTGGGCAACGCGGACACGCTCGGCTTCGAGGATCCGTACCTCTGGCGGCCCTCGGTAGGAAACATCGCCCCGCGGCTCGACTCCCGCCGCACGGAAGGGCTGAAGTCCCTCGCGATCAACGCCAGGGGCTTCGTCGCCTACACCGGCGCGACCTTCCCACTGACCGCGCGCCTGCCGAGCACCGTCTCGATGGACTTCTTCCTGCCCCCGCAGCAGCCGAACCCGTACTGGTTGGGCGCGGTCCAGCTCTACGCCGACTGCCCCAGCAAGAACATCGACAACGAGTTCATCTCCCAGGTCGAGCTCACCGGGAAGCCGCTCAACCGCTTCAGCCGGCTCACCTTCCCGATCCCGGCGGCCGTCGCCACCAAGATCGGGACCTGCGACGACTTCAACTTCCGGATCGCGGTCAACGTCCCCAGCAACGCGACCGGGACCTACCTGATCGACAACTTCCTGGGGATCCCGAAGGTCACGGGGACGCCGCTCCCCACGGGTGAGTTCGAGGTCCCGCTCATCGTGGGAGACCGCTCGTTCCGCACCGACGGCAGCGTGTTCTACCCCATCGCCCAGGAGCAGCCCCCGGGGACCATCGGCGCCAACCCCGACGTGAACCCGTACTGGCTGCTCATCCAGAACGGCGACACCAACGTCGTGAACGGCAAGGTGTGGCCGAACATGAACGTGAAGCGGCACGCGTACCGGTTCCGGCTGCTGGTCGCGGCCAACCAGCGGTTCTACGAGTTCAGCATGTCGAACGGGATGCCGGTCACCATCATCGGCACCGACGGCGGGTACAAGGAGCGGCCCTCGGTCGTCACCTCCTGGGTCCAGGGCGTGACGGAGCGCGTCGACTTCATCGCGGACTTCTCGCAGTTCGCGCCCGGGACCAAGATCGTGCTGCGCAACACCGGGCAGCTCAACCCGCCGGTCGGCGGGCCCCCGGACCCCAACAACGACGGCCTCGTCATGCAGTTCACGGTGGAAGGCGACACCGCGGTGCCGGCCAAGCCGCTGCCGGCCCGGCTCAACGAGATCGTCGATCTCGTGCCGGACCGGCCGAGGAAGGTCCTGATCCAGAACGTGGAGACGGACGACGACGGGCGCGTGCTCCAGGCCGAGCTCGACGGGCAGCTCTTCCACGAGCTCACCACCGAGCTGCCGACCGTCGGGTCGACCGAGGACTGGGAGTTCGTCAACCTGACGCCGCTCGACCACAACAAGCACGTCCACCTGATCCAGTTCCTGGTGGTCGAGCGCCAGGAGATCGACGTGGAGCGATACCTGGAGGACTGGATCGCCATCAACGGGAACCCGCCCTTCGATCACCCGACGCTGAAGCTCCCGCCCGAGCCCTACCTGATCGGCACGCCTCAAGGCCCGGCTCCCAACGAGGACGGCTGGAAGGACACCGTTCAAACCCCGGCGGGCATGATGACCCGGATCCGGATCCGATGGGCCCAGCAGGAGCCGCCCGTCGCAGCGGTCGATCCGGGTGAGAACACCTTCCCCTTCGATCCGCTGTTCAGCGTCGGCTACATCTGGCACTGCCACCTGCTCGAGCACGAGGACAACGAGATGATGCGTCCGCTGACGGTCATCCCGACCTGGGCGCCGGGTGTGGCCTATCCGGAGGGCTTCCGTGGTTCACCAGGTGTCAACCGGGGTCTGGTGGACTTCCAGGGCGTGAATTACGAAGCCCGGGTGGCCCACACCTCCAACGCGCTCCAGCCGCCGCCCACGCGGCCCGATCTCTGGGAGCGCATCAACAACATGAACGGCGACTGGGCCCCGCAGATCATCTACCGCGTGGATGACCGGGTCATCTTCGAGGGCAGCGTCTACCGGGCGCTCCAGCAGCACCAGGCCGCGCCTGGTCTCGAGCCCACCAACGCTCCGAACCTATGGTCACTGATCGTCACGCTGTAAGACCCTCCCGCTCCGCGGCGGTCGTCACCGGGCGTCTCGCCCTGGTGGCGATCGCCGCGGCTGCGGCCGCAGCGGGCGTCGCGGTGCGCTGGCGAGGCGTGTCGCCGCCCGCGCACGAGGCCCACGTCCTCCACGTCTGCCCCATGCATCCCGAGGTGACCTCCGCGTCACCGGGAGACTGCCCCATCTGCCGCATGGCGCTGGTGCCGATGCTCGACGAGACGTCCGCCCCGCGGACGACGGCGAGCGTTCACGAAGCCCCCGACGCCTTCACGCTCCCGCCGGGCCTGGAGGTGCGCGGATACGACGCGTTCTCCAAGGTCAAGCGCTTCCCGCTGGGGCTCGAGATGCGCGCCCCCGCGGCGCTCGAGACCGCGACCACCGGCGTCGCGGCCCTCCGCCTCGACGAGGCCGAGCTGATCGAGCCGGGCGAGGAGGCCCACTTCGCGCCCTGGTCGGGAGCGACGCTGGGCAAGCCGTTCTGGACCAAGGTGCGCGTCTCGACGGCGCCGCCGGTGCGCCGCGATCGCACCACCATCCTCGTTCGGTTCGATCTCGAACCGGGCACCGAGCTGCAGCCCGGCCAGACCGGAACGCTCCAGCTCAAGTCCAAGGTCCGCAGAGGGCTCGTCGTCAAGAGCTCCGCCATCCTGCAATCGCCGGAAGGGCCGTACGTCCTCGTCGCGAGCGAAGACCGGCGGACGCTCACGCGCCGGGCGGTGGAGATGGGAGCGATCGTGTCCGGATACGCGACGATCGTCTCCGGGCTGCGCGAGGGAGAGTACGCCCTGGCGCAGCACGCCTTCGTCCTCGACCTGGAACGGCGCCTGGCCCGGAGGAACACGCCATGATCGGCCGCCTCGTCGACGTCTGTGCGCGCCACCCTCGCGCGGTGCTGCTGGCCACGGCGCTGGTGGCGCTGGGCTCCTGGTTCGCGCAGCGCTCCCTGGCGCGCGACGTGATCCCGGACCTCTCCGACCCGCAGATCGTGCTCGTGGCGGAGTGGATGGGACAACCGGCGCCCGAGGTCTCCCGCCGGGTCACGGAGGTGCTGACCGGGGCGCTCGAGGGCGTGCCGGGCTCGACCGCCGTCCGCGGCACCTCGATGTCCGGGATGGCGTACCTCGACGTCCGCTTCGAGTCGGCCTCGGCGCTGCCCGATGGGCGGGCCGAGATCCTCCGCCGGATCGACGGGGTTCGCTCCCGTCTGCCTGCCGCGGCCCGGATCCAGGTCGGGCCGCTCGCCTCTGCGACGGGGTGGGTGTTCCAGTACGCCCTCGTCCCGCAGAAACCCCGGGGCGGGCACCACCACTCCTACAACGTGGCCCACGTGCCGGGGAGAGGCGGACCGCAGCGCCCGCTGCGCGAGTTCCAGGACGATGTGCTGCGCCCCGCGCTCACCGCCATCCCGGGCGTGGCGGAGGTCGCCTCGCTGGGCGGCGAGCCCGAGGAGGTCCAGGTCCAGACCTCCGCCGAGCGGCTCCAGGCTGCCGGCGTGGCGCTCTCCGACGTCGAGTCGTCCGTGCGCGCGCTCCTGGCGCGGAATCCGGACGCGACGCCGGAGGAGATCGGCCGGGACCCGGTCCTGGCCAAGGTCGCGCAGGTGCGCGCCGTGCCCGCGCGCATGGCCAGCGGGTTCGCCGACGTCAACGGCGCGGGAGAGATCGTCGTGGGCATCGTGATCGCCGAGCGCGATGCCGATCCGAACGCCGTCATCGCCCGCGTGAAGGAGACGATCGAACGCGAGCGTCCGAACCTCCCCAAGGAAGCGAAGCTCGGCGTCCTGTACGACCGCTCGGAGCTGACGACCCGCATCGGGCACACCTTGCTCCGGGCCCTGGCCGAGGAGATCGGCGTGGTGGTGCTCATGGTGCTGCTCTTCCTCGTGCACCTGCGCAGCGCCCTCGTCCCGATGCTGACGCTCCCGCTCGTGGTGCTGCTCACCTTCGCGGGTATGCGCTTCTTGGGCGTCCCGGCCACGGTCATGAGCCTCGGCGGCATCGCCATCGCGCTCGGCATGGCGGTGGACGCCGAGCTGGTGGCGCTGGAGGCGTGCCACCGGCGCCTCGAGGCGGACGACCGGCTCGCCGGCGACCGGCGGCGGCGGCTCGTGGCCGCGGCCAGCGCCTACGCCCCCGCGATCCTCACGTCGCTCTTCATCGCGGCGCTGGCGTTCGTCCCCGTCTTCACGTTCAGCGGCGAGACGGGGCGGCTGCTCCGGCCGCTGGCGGTCACCAAGACGCTCGTCGTGCTCGCCGGAGCGCTCGTGACCGTCACCGTGGCGCCGGCGCTGCGCGATCGCCTGCTCCGCGGTGGCCGGATCCTGCCGGAGCTGCGCAACCCGCTCACGCGCACCCTCGTCCGCGGCTATCGCCCGTTCGTCCACTTCGCGCTGGAACGCCCCGCGCTGACCCTCGTCACCGCGGGCCTGGCGGTGGCCTCGTGCCTGCTCATCCTCCCCCGGCTCGAGAGCGAGTTCCTGCCGCGGATCGACGAGGGCGATCTGTTCTACATGCCCACGACCGCGCCGGGGCTGAGCCACGGGGACGCCATGAGCGAGCTCGCCCAGCAGGATCGGGACATCGCCGCGCACCCGGCGGTCCAGGCGGCGTACGGGAAGGTCGGACGCGCCGACACCGCGACCGATCCGGCGCCGTACTCCATGGCCGAGACCGTGGTCCGCCTCGAACCGCGCGAGAAGTGGCCCATGGTCGAGCACCAACGCTGGTAC
>JAEZXM010000448.1 GCA_023419875.1 Pseudomonadota bacterium
GATCGACCTCGCGCGTGGGGTACACGCCCACGGTGCGGACGCGGCCGCGCTCGCGCAGCTCGCAGCCCCGTGCACCCATCGTGAACGCCACGATCGGAACCGCCCGCGCGAGGCGCTCGAGGAGATCGCCCTGGCCGCGCACGTCGTCCTCGCCGAGGATCACGACGTCCACGGCCGCGAGCTGGGCCGGGTCGGGAACCCAGGGCGGCTGGACCACGGTGCCGTCCGGGCCCACGCGGCGCAGGAGCCCCTGGGCGCACAGCCCGGTGAGGCGCGGCCGCACCAGGGCGCGGCAGGCGGCGGGATCGACCTCGTCCAGCACCGGCACGAGGTGCAGGACGTCCGGGGCCCGCCAGGCCTCGGGCAGGAGGGCCGGGTCGAGCGCCGCGGCGACCGCCTCGACCTGCTGCACGCGGGCGCCGCCCGGGCCGTAACGATTGTGAAACCGGGTGGTCGCGGACGAGGGGAGCCGGAGCGCCTCGATCCCGGCGAGCGCCTCCGCGGGGAAGTCCCCCGCCGCCGCGGTGAGCACCCGCACCGCGCCCCCGAGCGCGTGCCAGGCGCGGCCCGCGTAGTACGCGGGGCCACCGGGGGTGAACCCCTGCGGCGCGCGGTCGAGGGTCACGTTCCCGCAGACCAGGACGGACGGGGCGGGGCTCAGGGCCGGATCTCCAGCACGCGGGCGAGCCGGACCGGCTCGGCCTCGATCACGGTCGTGGTGGGCACGTCGTACCAGGCGAGCTCGGTCACGTCCTCCCGCGGTGCGTACGTCCGGCAGGCGTCGCCCGCCAGCACCCGCACCCCGCGTGCGGCCAGGGTCGCGAACCAGCGCAGGGAACGCTCGGCAAGGCCGCGCTCGTAGAAGACGTCGCCGGCCAGTACGACGTCGACGTCGGGCAGCCTCTGGTCGAGCGCGTCACCCGCGCGGAACCGCACCTTCACCCCGTTCCGCTCCGCGTTCAGGGCGACCGCCGCCTCCGCGAAGGGATCGTGGTCGAGGGCCAGCACCTCCGCGGCCCCGGCCCGCGCCGCGGCGATCGCCACGAGGCCGCTCCCGGTCGCGAAGTCGGCGACGCGCCGGCCCTGCACCAGCGCTGGGTGGTCGAGCACGTACCGCGCCAGCGCCTGGCCGCCCGCCCACGGGAACGCCCAGTACGGCGAGTCCTGCCAGCGGGGCGGCTCGGCCTCGGCGGCCTGCCAGAGCACGTGCAGCTCGCCCGCCTGGAGGAGCACGATCTCCGGCGCGAGGGGGACCTTCGCGGGGGCGGTGCGCGCGAGGACGAAGGCCCGCAACCGCTCCGCGACCGGGAGGTGGTCGCTCACGGCTTCGGGCGCTTTCGCCGTGCGCGAAGCTCCTCGATCATCTCGCGCGCCCGGGCCGCATCGGGGCTGTCGGGCGCGGACGCGATCACCTTCTTCCAGACCTCCTCGGCGCGCTCGGGGTCGTCGAGCCCGTCGTAGGCGACGCCCATGTTGAACAGGCTCTGGCGGTGGTTCGGGTCGAGCTTGTTCGCCTTCTGGAAGTTGGCGAGCGCCTTGTCGTACTTGCGCAGCGCCACGTACATGACGCCCTGGTCGGTGATCACGTCCGGATCGTTCGGCTCGAGCTGGAGCGCGCGCTCGTAGGCCTGGATCGCGGGCTCCGGCTGGTTCGCGTCGAAGAACGCGTTTCCGAGCGTGATCCAGGCAGCCCGGTCCTTCGGGTTCGCCTGCACCCTGCGCAGCAGCTCGGCGAGGTCCTCGGGCAGACCCGGCGGCACCTGCGGCGCGGCGGGCTCGTCCGCGATGGGCGCGGCCACGATCGGTTCGGGAGCGCGGGTGAGCCTCCCCGCCTTGCCGACCTGATAGCTGATGATCGCGACGAAGAGGCCGATCGCGAGGCCGACGGCGCCGCCGACCAGGAAGCTCCTGTTCACTGTCCGTCCTCCTTCGTGAGCAGTGGAACTGGGCCGAGCAGCGCCCTCAGATAAGGAGCCATCCGGGAGGCCAGCTCCTCGGAGAAGCGGAGACCGACGCGGCAGGGCACCTCGCCCCTGGCCCAGGCGACCGTGGCCGCGCCGCTCGCCTCGAGGGGGAGCCGCGGCGCGCACATCCGCACCTGGACCCGCTCGCCCTTCCCCCACCGGGAAGGCACCACCACTCGGCAGCCGCCCTGCGAGACATCCTCGGTCTCGAGGGCCTCCACGCGCCCCGCCCGTTCGAGCTCGATCGGCACGCGGACGTTGTAACGGCGATAGACCCGTGGATCGGACCCTTGCACGGGGCGCATGATGGCCGGGGTGCGCTCCCGGCGCAACCGCGCCCGCCACCGGTCACCACTCACCGGTCACCGGATCTGGTGCTTCGCGATCCCGCGCTCGAGGGCCTCGACCAGGTACGGCCGGATGTCCCTGGGGTTGATGATCCGGTCGAGCGAGCCGACCTTCAACGCTCGCTCCACGGTGTGGACGGCGTCGAACTCCTCGGCCACCTGGCCCACCTTCTCCGAGCGGACCGCCGTCACGATCTCCGCCAGCCGCAGCCGGGAGCCGCTCGCCCGGGCCGCCTCCTCGGCGGCGACGACGCGCGGGTCCTTGCGGGTCCGGGACTCGACCTCGCGGGCGAAGACGGTCGCCGCGGCCGGCGCCCCGCCGATGACCGAGGCGCGGGCCCCCTCGACCGCCACCACCTCGATGTCCTCGCGAAGCGCCTTGGAGAACACCACGAACGCGCCGCCGTGGTAGCGCGAGATGACGCAGAAGACGAAGGGTCCCTGGAAGTTCACCACCGCGCGGCCGATCTCGGCGCCGTACTCGAGCTGCAGGCGGCGCATCGATTCGGGCGAGCCGTCGAAGCCGGACAGGTTCGCGAGCACCACCACCGGCCGGACGCCCGACGCCCCGTTGATCGCCCGGGCGACCTTCTTCGACGACTGCGGGAAGAGCGTGCCGGAGCTCCAGAGCTCGGGCCCGTCGGCGGGCACGAACTCGAGGCGCGGGAGCGGCCGGGCCTCGATGCCGAGGAGGCAGACCGGCCAGCCGCCGAGGTGGGCGTCCCAGACGACCGAGGTGTCGCCGCCACGCACGTCGCGCCAGCGCTCCATCGACGGGTGGTCCTGGTCGATGACCGCCGCCATCACCCGGCGGATGTCGAACGGCTTCTTGCGATCGGGGTTCTTCTCGGCGCTGAAGATGTCGCCCACCGTCTCGAACCCGGCGCCGCCCTCCGGGCCGTGCGGCGAGGTCCGGACGTCGCGATCGATCGGATCGCGGGTCGGCGCCCGCCGCGGGAACCGCTCGCCCGGCGCGACGTAGGTGTGGTCGTAGTGCCGGAGGAGGATCTGGATGCCGTCGGCGAGCGAGTCGGCGCGGTACTGCGCCTGGCCGTTGGGCCCCATGATCCGGTCGTAGCCGCCGATGCCCTGGTTGTCCTCGGCCGAGACGCTGCCGGAGTAGTCGAGCGCGTCCTTGCCGGTGAGGACCATCGAGGACCCGGCGCACATCACCAGGATCCCCCGGGTGTGCATGAGCATCGTGGCCTCGGCGTTCCAGTACGGCTGGCCGCCGACGTTGATGCCGCAGACCACGATGTTGATCTCACCTCCACCCTGGGTGAACTCGATGATGCGGCGCAGGACCTTGGAGATCCAGTCCATGTTCTCCGTGCCGCTCTCCATCGAGATCTTCGCGCCGGCCGAGACCGCGAACCACTCCACCGGGAGCTTCAGCTTCTCGGCAAGGTCGAGCCCGGCGATGATCCGCCGGCACTCGGGCTCGGCGAGCGATCCCATGGCGCGGCTCGGGTCGCTGAGCAGCGCCACCCGCTGCATGCCCTCGGGGTACCGCTTGGTGAAGCTCTTCACCAGGCCGGCCACGATGTTGGCGGCGTTCTTCCCGGGCGGCCGATCGACCGGCACCAGCACCTCGCCGGAGGCGTCGAGGTCGTGCTCGACGAACTCGCCGGGCGGGACGCCGGTCTCGGAGTCGGCGGGCGGCGCCAGGAGGCGCGCGAGCTCGAAGGGGTGGGTGAGCCCGCGCCGGCGGAGCTGGATGACGCGCTGCTGGTACTCGCCGAGCGGCTCGAGCGGCCGATCGGTGGGCACGTCGTAGCGGATGGAGACCCCGCTCCCGGTGGTCTGCACGCGCAGCAAGGTGCTGCGGAGCGCGCCGGTGAACGGATCCGGCACGCGGACGTCGATGAGCACCACCTCGAGCCCGAGCCCCTCGGTCTCCGGTGCGAGGCGCTCGGCCAGGCTGCGGATCTCCTCGCGGGAGAGGAGCAGCGGCGGTTCGACGGTGAGCAGCACCCGGTTCCACTCGAGGCGCTTGTCCGGCGCGCGGTGCGCCTGGAAGCGACGCATGCCGGCGAGGGCCTCGTGCAGCATCCGCTCGAGGTGCGGGAGCTGGACCACCTTGCCCGCGGCGTCCCGCACCGGCGTCAGGTCGCGGACCTCGGCCACGGCGAAGAGGCGCTCGTCCTTGGGGTTGTCGCGGGCGACGCCCTTGTAGAGGAACACGTCCTCGACCGACGGGAGCCGCTCGAGGTCGAACTTGGAGAGGCGGCCGAGCTGCATCCGCCGGAACAGCATCGGGTGCACGCCGCGGTACCGCGCGTCCTCGGTGAAGTCGCCCGGACCTCCGCGGAAGGTGAAGTGCTCCTGGCTCGAGTCCCGCCCCAGGCCGTGGCCCGGGAAGGCGGTCGCCACCGCGGCGCGGCGGACGGGCCGCCCGAAGCCGGCGCCGGCGAGCGCGGCGCGCAGCCGGGCGGCGTGCTCGTCGTGCGAGCCCGCAGGGACGGTGCTCCACACGTAGAGCTCGAGCGCGAGCTCCACCTCCGCCGGCGCCTCGGCGGTGAGCCGGGCGAGGACGCGGACCGCCGCCTCGATCTCGTTCACCGTGGCGAAGCAGGCGTGGAGGCGGATCCGGCGCCCCTCGCTGGCGTACTCGGCCACGGCGCAGCTCACGCCCTCCTCGACGCGCGTGGTCACCGGCCCCACGGGCGCGATCCGGTAGTACCGGCGGAGCAAGGTCTCGACGAGGCGCGAGCGCAGCTGCGGCGCCGCCCCGGCCATGCGCTCCACGAGCAGCGTGGCGAGCGGCTGGGCACAGGCGACGAGCCGGGAGATCACCGCCTCGCGCTCGGCGTTCTTCGCGGTGGCGAGCGAGGCGAGGTCCTTCTCCGCCTGCACATAGGCCGCGGCCCGCGCCGCCTCGAAGAGCGGCTGGTCGAACCGCTGGTAGCGCAGCTCGCTCGCCAGATCGGCGAGGGGCGCGTGCCGCTCGCGGCCGAGCTCGGTCAGCCGGTCGAGGAGGCGGCGAGTCTCGGGGCCCCGCTCGTCCAGCGCCGGCGTCTGCGAGGCGAGCCGGCGCTCCAGGATCCCGAGGATCGGGGCCATGGGCTCGGCGGCGCGCTCGTGTGCCTTCTGGATGCGGAGCAGCGCGGCCTCGAGCTCCGGGGCGGGCGATTCGAGGGCCACACCGTAGTGCGAGAGGGCACGGCGGAGTCCTTCGACGAACACGGGAGAGAGCCCGGCCCCCCGCTGCTCTGGCTCGTGCAGGTAGCGCCACAGCTCCTCGAGCGGCGGCTTGGGGAGCGCGACGCCGTCGCGGTGCGCGGCCCGGCTGAAGAGCGACTGCACGTCCACGAAGGCCGAGAACGCGGTCTCCTCGGCGGCCAGGACCTGGGGGTCGTCGCTCACCACCTCGGCGGTGAGCGCGGACCACCCGGCGGCGAGCTTCCGCGCCTCGGCGGGCGCGACGTCGAACCCGAGCAGCACCCGGCGCAGCTCGTCGAGGGCGGCGAGGTAGCGCTCGCGCGGCGTCGCGG
>JAEZXM010000456.1 GCA_023419875.1 Pseudomonadota bacterium
CTCCAACACCCCGACCTCCGGCTACGTCGTCACGGCAGCCAACGCCTACGGCAGCACGCAGGTCACGCTCACCCTCACCGTCACGGACCCGCCTCCGATCGGGCTCGACTACGTGGTGAACCCGGCCACCTACCCGCTGAACGTGGAGATCGCCCCCAACACGTACACCGTCCAGGGCGGAGGAGCGATCGTCTCGTTCTCCGTGTCCCCGCCGCTCCCCCCGGGCCTCTCCCTGGATCCCATCACCGGCGAGATCACCGGGACGCCCACCACCCGCACGGCCGCGGCCAACTACACGGTCACCGCCACGAACGCCGGCGGGATCGCGCAGGTCGACCTCCGCATCACGATCCCCGGCGTGGCGGCGACCGGGAGCATGGCCTTCGCCCGCAGCTATCACACGGCGACGCTCCTGCAGGATGGGACGGTGCTCGTGGCCGGGGGGTCGTCGAGCACGACCGCCGAGCTCTACCGCCCGGACACCCAGACCTTCTCGACGACCGCCGGCTCCGGGACGCTCACGATGACCACTCCGCGTTCCAGGCACACCGCCACGCGGCTGCCGAACGGCAGGGTGCTCATCGCAGGCGGCGAGAACAACGGCACCCTCCTGGCCAGCGCGGAGCTGTACGATCCGGCCACCGGGATCTTCTCCGCCACGGGCTCGATGCCCGGCGCACGCTCGACCCACACCGCGACGCTGCTCTCGAACGGCAAGGTCCTCATCGCCGGGGGTGTCGGCCCGGCGGCCGCGGACGAGCTCGGTACGACCACGGCCTTCCTCTACGATCCTGCGCTCGGGACGTTCGCGAGCACGGGTGCCATGCAGGTGAAGCGCGCGGGCCACATCGCTGCCATCTTGCCGGGAGGCTCGGTGCTCGTGGCGGGGGGCTACGGCAGCAACAGTTGTACGACCTCGGAGATCTACAACCCGACCGGTGGGGGCTTCACGACAGCCGCGAGCATGAACGAGTGCTCCTACGGGGATTCTTCGGTCGTGTTGCCGGACGGGAGGGTCGTGGTGGTCGGTGACCCAGCCACGGAGGTGTACGGTGGTGGTTTCGGGATCCTCGCCAATTACGGCGGCACCGAGGGTGGAGCGACCGCGCTGCTTCGAGACGGCAACATCCTCCTCGCGGGCGGATACTACGATGTCTACGGTGACTGCTTGGGAATGAGGGTGGTCTCGGGCGCGATCCGCCTCCTCGATCCGAACGCGCCGCCGCCCGACCGAGGCTGGGTCAACGCGGGAAGCATCGAGCCGCGTTCGGCGGCGACCGCCACCACGCTCCCGGACGGCCGTGTGCTCATCGCCGGAGGCGTTCTTGTCTACTACACCTGCGACTGGACCGAACCCGCAACGTACGTGTACGGCACGGCGTTCCTGTTCGAGTACTAGTGCTGTGGCTCGGGCTTCTTGCTCCGTCGGAGGGACGGGAGCGCGCCTCCGGGCGCGCTCCTTCGTTCGAGTGCTGAGGAGCCGTCCTCGGCGCTAGAATCCCGTCCCGATGAAGCTCCGCCACATCCTCCTGCTCATCATCGGGTTCGTGTTCCTCCCCGCGGCGCTGCTCTTCGCCGTGGGCATCCTCATCCTCGTCTACGGTTCGGTGCCCCGGGACTACCTCTTCGGCACCCTCATCCTCACGTTCGTCGGCACGACGCTGCTCGGGGCGATCCTCACCACCGTCGTCCTCTACCGCGAGGCCCGGGTCGCGAAGCTCCAGACGGACTTCGTGAACAAGGTCTCGCACGAGCTCCGCACCCCGCTCACCTCGATCCGGATGTTCGTCGAGACGCTCCAGCTCGGGCGGCTCCAGGACCCGGAGCGTCAGCGGGAGGCGCTGGAGATCGTCGCCGACGAGACCGCGCGGCTCTCCGGCCTCATCAGCCGGCTCCTCGACTGGGCGCGCATGGAGTCGGGGCGCAGAACCTACGAGCTCACCCGACAGCCGGTGGGGCCCATCCTCGACCGCGCGATCGAGGCGCTCGCGCCACAGCTCCTCCACCAGCCGGCGGAGGTGGTGCGCGAGGAGGCGCCCGGGCTGCCGCCGGTGCTCGCCGACCGCGAGGCGCTCTCCGAGGCCCTGCTCAACCTCCTCAACAACGCGCTCAAGTACACCGGGGCACAGAAGAAGATCACCCTCGCTGCCGCGCCCGGCGCAGCGGGCGTGTGGCTGCGGGTCACGGACAACGGCCCGGGCATCCCCGGCCGCGAGCAGAAGCGGATCTTCCTCAAGTTCTACCGGGCGCGCGATCCCCTCTCGCGAACGATCGAGGGGACCGGCCTCGGGCTGGCGATGGTGAAGCACATCGTGGAAGCGCACGGCGGGCGGATCACGGTCCGGAGCGAGGTCGGGCAGGGCGCGACCTTCGGCATCTGGCTGCCGGCGGCGGGGAGGACCTGACATGGGAGAAAGGATCCTGATCGTCGAGGACGACCCCTCGATCCTCCGCGGCCTCCAGCTCAACCTGGGCATGGAGGGTTACACGGTCCGGTCGGCGATGGATGGCGAGGCCGGGCTCGAGCTCGCCCGCACCGAATCGCCCGACCTCGTCGTGGTCGACGTGATGCTGCCGCGCATGGACGGGCTCACCCTCGTGCGCGAGCTCCGGCGCGCCGATCCGGACCTGCCGGTCCTCATCCTCTCCGCCAAGGGGCAGGAGAGCGACAAGGTCGCCGGGCTGCAGCTCGGGGCCGACGACTACATGGTGAAGCCGTTCGGCCTCAAGGAGCTGCTCGCCCGCATCGAGGCCCTGCTCCGGCGGCGCCGGGCGCGGGGCGAGACCGGGACGAGCAAGTCGGTCAAGAAGGCCGGCGCCGTCGAGATCGACCTCGAGGCGCGCAGGGCCACCGTGGACGGGAAGATCCTCGACCTCACCAGCCGTGAATTCGACCTGCTCGCGTTCTTCATGGTCCACCCCGACCGCGTCCACTCCCGCGAGCAGCTCATGGAGGCGGTCTGGGGGTCGCGCTACTTCGGCACTGCACGGACGGTGGACAACTTCGTCGCCCGCCTGCGCGCCCACATCGGCGACGACGCCGAGAACCCGCGGCACCTCGAGACGGTGCGGGGCGTCGGGTACCGGTTCAATCCGTAGCCGGAGGGCGGCGCCTCACCCCGCCACGTTCTTCTTGTTGTGGAACAGCCGGTCGCCCAGCCGGCAGACGTTCCGGCCCTCGATCTTCACGTCGAACGAGTAGCTCACGAACTCGCACTCGGCCTTGTGCGTCTTGCTGATGATCCCGCCCTTCTTCCCCCGCTCGTCGCCGGTCGAGCGCTTGTACTTGGCGCCCTTCGCCATCGGCATCTTCCCGTCGACCTTCACGGTGGCGGGCCCGCCGGCGGTGTCCGCGGAGCGCCCCACGTTGACGTAGGGGATCGGGTACACGGGCTTGCCCACCTTGGTCTTGCACACGTCCGGGAAGACGGTGCTCATTCCGCCGCTCCCCTTGTGCGTGATGCCTCTCCCGTTCGCAAACGATGCCATGTGCCCTCCTCAGATCGCCTCGACGAGCAGCGCCGCGCCGCGCGCCTCACGGTCCGACGCCGACCAGACCAGGCACGGCCCGGCGCAGGTCCCCTGCCGGAGCCCCAGGGCCGCGAGCCCCAGCATCACGGGGGCGAGCGCGGCGCCGGCGTCGCCGATGCAGTCCGCGGGGTGCTCCATCGCGTGATCGTCCTGGAACCGCTGCGCGTTCCGGAGGTACGCGATGCTCCACTCCTTCGACGCCAGGTTCTCGCCGTTCATGCCGGCGTACACGGTCCGCACCGGCGCGGCGCCCGGCGCGCCCGCGAAGAGCTCGCGGAAGGCGGCGGTGAGGCCGTCCCCACGACAGGGCTCGCGCGAGTACCGATGTCCCTTCTCCACGGCGAGCCCCACCCCTGCCAGGGCCGCCAGCGGCGACGCTCCGACCTCGCGCCGCGCGCCGCGCGCTCCGAGGAGAAGGAACGCGGCGCCCTCGCCGGGCACGAACCCGTCCATGCCCGCGCCCACGAGGCGATCCTCGCCGTCGAGCGCGTCGAGCAGCGCCGGGTCGAGGAAGCTGTCCACCCCGCCGACCACGACCTGCGGCGCGCCGGCCGAGAGGAGCGCCAGCGCATCGCGCAGCGCGACCAGCACGCCCGCGCCGCCCTGGCGGTAGAGCCGCCCGCCGCGGTCGGCGAGCGTCACGTCCGCCTGGCGGGCGAGATCGCGGACGAACGTGGGGCCGGCGGGATCGGCGATCCCCTCGCGCTCGTCGGGGAGCGCGAGCAGGAGCGGCGGCGGCTCGCGGCAGGGCGCGCACGCCTGCGAGAGGGCGTACGCGCCGAGCTGGAGCATCCGCGCGGTGCGCGAGCCCGGCTCCGCAGCGACGGACGGGTGCAGCTCGGGGAGCGCCTCGCCGTCCACGAGCGAGAGCACCTGGGGTTCCCCGGCCTTGTTCCAGAACCGGGTCGACTCGCGGAAGCGAGAGAGCCCCGCGCGCACGGCGGCGGCGGCGCTCGGGCCGTCGAGGCCGAGCGGCGTTGCGACGCCGACGGCGAGGATCTCGGCGCGCGGCGCGGCGCTCACGACGACACCCCCTGCATCGACCGGATCGAGACCGCGACCTGCTCGACCTGCAGCGCCTGCTTGTCGCAAGGGACGGCGCCTCGCCACAGGAGCGAGAACCGGTCCTGGTCCGGCTCGAGGATGAGGCTCTCGATCCGGAGCGGCGCCGGCTCCGCCTTCCCCGCCTTCCAGGCGACGGCGACGAGCTCGCAGACGGGGAGCGCGAACTGCTGGATCCCCACCGGCGACCCGTTCTGGATCCGGACCGGCTCGCCGCCCTGGAGGGAGCCGGGGTAGATCTGGTCCGGCGGCGCCGCCTGGAGGAAGCGAGGATCGAAGTCGTCGGGCAGGAACGGCGCACGGTTCCGCTCCCACTCGTCATCGTACGTGCCGGCGTACTTCGGTCGCGGCAGCCACGCCGGCCCGATGAAGCCGAATCCGGCCGGCGCGGGACTGCCCGAGAGGGAGACGAGCGGATCGCGCGGGTCGTCGAGGTTCGGGACCGGGAGCCCCTTCATTTGCGCCGCGCTGCGCCCGCCGCGAAAGCCGACTCCCACGGGGTTTCGTTGGTCCGAAACCGTCTCGCCCTCGCCGAGGTCGACGGTGCCGCCGTAGGCACGCTCCCACACGAGCGGGACCTCCGCCGTCGGCACCGGGCTCGACGGCACGAGGCCCATGAGCCCCGACTTCCAGACGCGATCACCGTACACGTGGATGAGCTTCTCGAGCCGTCCCACGGTGAGCGAGACCCCGAAGTGCGGCGCCGGACGTCCTTCGGGCGCGTGGCCGCTCCCGAGGAGGACGACGTCGGTGGCGGGCTTGCACGGATGCGCCTCGCCGGCGTGGCGCAGGCTCGTCGTCTCCGGGTCCCCTCTGTACTCGTCTCCGGGGACGATGGGCTGCTGCTCGGCCGCGACGCGAATGGCCCTCGCGCCGATCTCGAACGTCGCCTTGATCGCGACGTAGAGCGTGTCGACGCCGGCCGGATCCGGCAGGAGGAAAAGGGCCGCGGTGAAGGGCGTCTCGTTCTGGACCTGGAGCACGCGTTCCCTCGGTCAGGCTCGCAGGAGACGCGGGAAGGGGAGCTTCGCCTCGGCGGCGAACCGCACCGGACGTCGTTCGGCCTCGAGCTGCGCGGCCGCCCAGCCGCGCGTCTCCACCTCCCACTGCCCCCGCGTGCGGACGGAGAGCTCGAGCGCGAGCGGCCCACGGCGCCGCGCGGCAGCGCCGAGGAACACCTCGAGCTGCCGCTCCGGGGTCCACGGCGCGCCGTCGAGGAGGCGGACCGCGGGGTCGAGCCGGTTTCCGTGCCGTGCCCACCAGGAGCGGAGCGCGTCGGGCTCGGGCGCGGGGAGGTCCGCCTCCGGCCCGTCGACGAGCGTCCCCTCGAAATCGTCGTCCTCGAACGCGGGCGGCTCGTCGTCGGTAGGCTCCTCTGCGAGGAACGGGCCGTCGATCTCGACGCCAGCGATCGCGGCGAACGCCTCGCCGGCGAGGCGCGAGAGCGACGGGTCGTCGGCGCACTCGAGGATGCGCGGGACGGCCTCTGCCCAGCCCGCGGATCCGAGCGCGGTGAGCGCGTCGCGCCGGGTCGCGGGCCGCTCGAGGCCGGCGACGAGCCGGGGGAGCGCCGCTGGATCGCCGCCCATCGCGAGGACCTCGTAGAGGAGCGCCGGCGCCGCCGGGTCGGTGTCGAGGAGGCGTTCACAGCTCGTGTATCCCGTCCGGAGACCGAGCCGGAGCGCCGTCCGGACCGCGGCGTCCCGCACGGCGGGGTGGGGCGAGGCGCAGGCGGTCTCGACGGAAAGGCGTACCGCCTGTCGGCTCGCGTGCGCGGCGCGGAGCGCGGCCGCCTTGAGGAGCGGCTCGCCGGAGCGGAGGAAGTCGAGGAGCGGCGGCCCCGGATCGACCTTGCGGAAGGCGAGTGCCTCCAGCACGACCGTCGCGGTCCGCCCGTCGCGAAGATCGAGGGCGGCGACGAGCCCGGCTTCCAGGCCCGGGTGCGTCGCGAGGCCGAGGGCGCGCGCGATCGGCTCGTCCGACTCGGGACCGCCGGTGCGGAGCGCGCCCAGGAGGTGCTGCAGCCCACCGGGCTGCTCGGCGAGGACCAAGGCCACGGCGGCGACCCGGCCCCGCTCGATTGATCCCAGCGCCGGGAGGAGGAGCCGATCGATGACCTCCGGGCACGCGATGCGCAGGCCCTCCAGGTTCGCGCGCAGCCGGGTCTCGACGTGCGCGGCGATCTCGGTGGGGCGCTGGACCGGAGAAGAGAGCGCGCGCTCCCACTGCTCCCAGAGGAACGCCGCGTCATCGAGGTGCTCCTCGACGACGTCCCAGAGCCGTGGTGCCTGGATCACCGCGCCCCCGAGCTCAATTGATGCGGACCGAACCGCCGCGGACCTTGTTGGTGCCCGAGGCGCGCGACTCCACCTCGGCGCCACGGATCACGACCCGCCCGTTGCGCCGCAGCGTGATGCTCGCGTCGCCGCAGCGGAGGACGACCTCGTCCTTGCCCTCGAGGACGAGCCGGCGGCCGTCGGCCTCGGCGACGATCGGAGGCTGGGCCCACGGGCCTTCGGACGTCGGCGACCGGAGCACGCCGAGGACGACGGGACGGGCAAGATCGCCCTCCTCGAAGACCAGGACGACCTCGCAACGTTCGCCCGGCGGCCTCGCCGGGATCTCGACGGTCGTGCGAGCCGCGAGCGGGCCCGCCGTGTTCCCCGGGAAGTCCACGAGGAGCCGGTCCTCCTGAAGCTCGCAGACCCAGCCGATCTTGACGTGGCCCGCTGCGCCCTCTTCGGCGGCCAATTGCGCGACGCTGGCGAGCCGGCTTCTCGTGCCTGCCATGGGACCCCCTGAAGAAAGGCCGATTCTCGCAGGCGGTGCGGAGGGCGTCCAGAGGCGGCGCTGCGGGGCCGCGTACCGCAAACGCGCCCCGCCTGCTATCCTCGGCAACACGCGTTCTCTGGAGGGAGGGCCATGGAACTCGGCGAGCCAGCTGGACGGGCAACCCCCACACGACCGAAGCTCTCGCCGGCGGGAGCGACGCTGGCCGGGATCATCAGCGGGCCGACCGGTACTCTGGGAAACTGGCCGTTCGCGCTCCTCCGGAACGGCGATGCTTTGGGGCCGGATAGCCTTGGCGGCGGCCACTCCTCGAACCCGTACCGCGACGGCTGCTGGTGGAGCTCCGCGACGGGAGAGTTCCGTTTCGAGTCGATGCCCGAGGGCTGCTTCGAGCTGGAGGTCCTCCTCCCGGGCGCGCGCCTCCAGCCCCGCGATCCCCACCCGGCCGCGGTGGAGGACGGCGAGCGCGCTCGCACCCCCGAGCCCGTCCAGGACGGGACGACGCTTGCGACCTCCGACTTCTCGCACATCGCGCCATGACCTACCGCTACCCGCTGGACGTGCAGGAGCTCCTGAAGCACGCACGCGCCCGGGGGCCGCACTACCTCGAGACCACCGGACTCGATCGTTTGCTGCCCGAGGACGTGGTGCTGGGCCGCCTGGCGCGCAAGGGGGGCACGGGCTGGTTTCCGTACACCACCAAGCCCGAGTGGCACCCGGCGCTGGACGTCGGGATGGGCGACTGGGAGAAGGACTCGATCGTCGGCCTGCCCGTCGTCGCCGCGGCCGACGGCGTCGTCGCGTACGTGGATCCGCGGGTCTCGGACGAGCGCGGGCGCTGTCTCGGGCGCGTGATCGTCGAGCACCGGGCGCCCGACGGGACCCCGTTCTACCTCCAGTACGCCCACCTCGTCGAGATCGGCCGCTGGGTCGGAGAGCCGATCAAGGAGGGCGATCCGCTCGGCAAGATCGGACCGTACGAATCGTTCCCGCACCTCGAGCTGGGCGCAGCATCCCTCTTCAGCCTCGGCGGAGAGGATCTCGCCCCCGAGTTCGCGTACACCGCGGCGACGCCTCTGTACCCACCGTGGGATGCGCTCCGGGTTCGCGTCGCCAGGATCGAGCCACGCGAGTGGCCGGTGGAAAAGCTGTCCGGCAGGTCCGGGTACTTCTACGATCCCGTGGAGCTCATCCGCTGGTGTCGTGGGGATCCGCGGCAGCACGATGCAGGCCCCGCCTCCACCCACGGCGGGTCGCTGTTCAGCGCCGGGGTCCTACACGCCCTCGGCCCGGGCGCGAAGTCCGACGTGAAGGTCTCGGTCGTGGTCCGTTCGCCGTCCCTGCGGATCCCCGAGGTCGAGGAGCTGGTCCTCAAGCGGTCCATCGATCCGCCCATCGGCCCCGGCGACAAGCGCACCGAGCTCGTCAAGGCGATCCAGGGCGCCCTGCGCGAGGCCGGGTTCGCGCGGTTCGCGCCCACGGGCACGTACGGTCCGATGACCGTGAACGCGGTCAAGACCTTTCAGAAGGACAAGCTGAAGAAGCTCCTCGAGGGCGAACCTCCGCCGATCCCTGGCAAGAAGGCCTCCGACGCGCCCGAGGACGGCAAGGTGGACTGGCTGACGCTGGTCGGTCTGGACGCGTACGCGGACATCGTGGCCAAGGCCCCCAAGCCGGCTCCGAAGAACGCCAAGGCCAAGAAGGAGCCGCCGAAGCCCATCGATCCGGCCACGGCGGAGAACACGTTCGACGCCACGGGCAGCGTTTCGATACGGATGGGCGTCCGGATGGTCCGGGCCATGCTGCCGTGGATCTGGCACGGCGACTGGGATGAGAAGAACGAGAAGATCGTCCCGCAGAAGGATCCCACGACGGGCGCGGACCTGCCGCTGGGCGTCGGGTACTCGACGACGGTCTTCTTGCACTACGGGTCCGACGAGGAGATCAAGAAGGGGCTCTCGGTGTTGAGGAAGGAGCTCAGAGAGGAGTGGCCCGACGTCCGGCTCGACTCCGCCCTGGTGAAGACGATCACGGTCGACGGACACCCGGATCCCATCCCGGTCTACTTCTGCTGGAACCTCAACTGGAAGGGGACCGGGTTCACGAACTGCTGCAATTCGCTCCTGGCAGCGCTCGCCGTCGCGCTGGGCGGGAAGTCCTTCGGCGTGAAGGGGGGCAACGAGTTCGGCACGCCGCGAGGCGACAGCGTCGTGACCTACGACATGACGCGGGCGGACACCCCCGTGGTCCAGGTCAAGGCTTCTCCCGGGGCGAAGGTCTGCGAGCGCCCCGCCATCCAGATCTTCGAAGGGATCTTCGTCACGAACGCCTGCTACTCCAACTACCGATCGCCCGACGGGGAGCGGCTCGCGGACGGCACGAGGTACGGCGGCCACGTCTCCGCGATCGACGCGTTCGGGATCGGAAAGGCGCTGCAGTCCTGGAGCACGCGGAGCGAGGATCCCCAAGGTTTCCTCCGCCTCCGGATCGGGGACATCATGGCCTCGTGGACGCTCAAGTCGGGCGGCGGCCACGCCTTCATCGCTGCCGACGTGCGCTACGGGATCTGGGTGAAGAAGGCACCGCCGCCGAACGACGCCCAGGGCAAGAAGGGGAAGAAGGCAGAGCCCGTCGAGGACAAGGGACCGCACTATTTTCTCGATCAGTCGTCACTCCTCGCCAGCGAGGAAGGCATGCTCGTCAAGCTCTCGGGAGCCGAGGCCAAGGGTAGTCCGCGGCGTTTCACGAAGGGCGAGCCTCCGCTGACCGAAGGGCAATGCGACGATTTGATGACGGCCGAGGGGGAGGCGAAGCTCGAGGCGCGCATCGCCGCGTTCCTGGCGCGTACCGAGTTCGGCGGTGAGCCCGTGGACCGGATCGAGGTGCTCTGCTGGCGCCAGCTCAGCGCCAACGCGACCACGCTCGCGGCACATGCACGCCCCCATCTGGGGCGGAGCAAGACGCCGGCGGAGAAGGAAGAGGACCAGAAGAAGTGGAGCGGGAAGTACGAGGATTGGGAGCAGAAGTGGAAGGAGAAGAAGGAATTGGAGCAGAAGGCGTTGGAGAAGGTGAAGGATGAGAAGGAGAGAAAGAAGAGCGAGGAAGCGCTGAAGAGCCAGGAGGAGGACGAGCGGAAGAAGCTGCTGGAAGAGTTGGAAACCCAGCAGGCGCGGAAGGTATTCAGCGCGGCGACGGACGCGGACCTCAAAGCAGGCGGATACGGGTTCACCAGTGTTCGGCAGTATGTCCAGGCGGCTGGGATCACGCTCCCGTGGCAGGATGATGCGGGCCGGAGGATCTCGTTCGGTCGCTTCTTCGCGCCACTCAAATAGGAGCCTTCCGTATGACATTGTCGCTCGTCACCGCCCTGCTGCTCGCCGCGGAGCCCGTCCCCGCGACGTGGTGTACGGCGAGGCTGCATGACTGGGCTCTCGACGGCTCCGCCGTGGTCTGGAACGTCGAACTCTGCAACGAGTCATCCGATCCCACGTTCATGCTCGTGACCCGCCCAGATGGTCGGCCCGTGCGCCTGTTCCGAGAAGGTACGCGTGAGATGGCGGACGCCCCCGATCCCGATTCGGAGGCGCCCTACGGGACCCCAACTCGCGAGATGGCCTGGATCAAGAGCACCGTGGGCGGAGATCACAGCGCCTTTTCGGAGTGGGCGAAGTCTCACCCGCTCGCGAGCATGTTGCCCAAGCCATTCCTGATCTCCGAGACCGCCGAGCACGACTCAGGACGAAACCGCGTATCGGTCCGCACGCGGACAGCGAGCGGCGGGTGTCCGCCTGCCCTTCTGCAACTGTCGGTCGGCACGAGCTTCGTGGATGTCTTCGAAGATCGCTGCCTCCCAGGGGAACCAAACCACCGCGGCACCGAAGGGGCCGCGGTCATGGCCTGGTCTCCCGACGGGCAGCGGCTCGCAGTGGCGTGGAACATCCTGCGCTCCACGACGGGCGAGACAGCGAGTCCGGGCTACCCTGCGGGCACGCTCCGCCGCGCGTACGTGACCGTCATCTCCCGCGCCGCGCTGGAGGGAAAGGAACCCTTCCGCACCGTGAAGCGGATCCTCTGCCCGGTGGACCTCCTCGACGCGAGCTCCGGAAAGGCGGGCCTCGACGCGCTCTCGGGCAAGCTCACAAACGCGGGGTTCACGGTCGCGCACCGTGGAAAGGCGGGCAAGGATCGGACGGCCACGGAGGTCTACTACGCCCAGGGGTTCGAGCCCGAGGCGCGCGAGGCGGCGGCGCTCGCGGGGGTGGCGGAGGACGACATCGACGGGGCGGTGAAGCCGCTGACCTGGAAGTCGCCGTACCCGGTCACGATCGCGGTGGGCGCGACGCGCTGAGCGCCTCGAGGAGCATGAGTGGACCGCCGCAGCCGGCGGACGATGTGGTCTCCCTTTCCGCCGCCCGACGTGGTTCAATGAGGCTTCCGCAGGGGGACCCTCATGGCGATCTCGCACGCAGCGCTCGCGGCAACCGAGCCGGTGTTCGACATCGAGGTGGGTCCCCACGCCGTCGGTGAGCTCCAGGTCCTCTCCTTCGAGGCGGACGAGGCGCTCTCGCGAACCTTCGAGCTGGTCGCCACGACCGCGCCTGTGCCCGATCTCGACGTGGACGTCGCCGCGCTCGTCGGTGAGCCGGCCTGCTTCCACCTCCACCTCGGCGGCGGGGACGATCGGTTCTTCGACGGCATCGTCGCCGAGGTGCGGGAGTGGGAGGAGGGCGCGGGCGAGATGCGGCGGCGCATCCGGCTCACGCTTCGGCCGAAGCTCTGGCGGCTCTCGCAGATCGTCCGGAGCCGGATCTTCCAGGAGCAGTCGGTCCCCGAGATCGTGAAGCAGGTCCTGAACGAGGGCGGCATCGAGCACCGCGCCGCGCTCTCGGGCGTCCACCCGAAGCGGACGTACTGCGTCCAGTACCGGGAATCCGACCTCGACTTCGTCGCGCGGCTCCTCGAGGACGAGGGGATCTTCTGGTTCTTCGAGCACGAGCAGGGCGCGCACGTGATGGTGCTGGGCGACGCGCCCAGCGTGCACGCGCCTTTGCCCGGCAAACACCGCCTGCCCTTCCGCGAGGCGAGCCGGATGGCGACCGAGGTCGACCACGTGGACGCGTTCTCGTCGGCGCGGGATCTCCGGCCGGGCAAGATCACCCTGCGGGACTTCGATCCGCGGCGGCCGGGCCTCGACCTCACCAGCGCCTCGACCGCCGACGCCGGTCCAGAGGCGGACCTCGAGGTGTACGACTACCCCGGCGGCTACGAGGAGCCCTCCGAGGGCAAGCAGCGCGCCGCCCGCCGGCTCGCGGCGGAGCGCGCGCGGTCGCTGCTCCTGGCAGGCGGCTCGGCCTGCCGCCGGCTCGTCCCGGGCGCATGGTTCGAGCTCGAGGACCACCCCATCCCCGAGCTGAACGGTGAGTGCGTGATCGTCTCCGTCCGCCACCGCGGCGACCAGGCCGAGGCGCTCGGGGGCATCGGCACGGTCGCGGGCAGCCGGGCCGATCCGTACCGGAACGACTTCGCCTGCGTGCCCAGGGACGTGCCCTGGGTGCCGGCGCGCGAGACCGCGCGCCCGGTGATCCCCGGCGCGCAGACGGCGCTCGTGGTCGGCCCACCGGGCGAGGAGATCTTCACGGACGAGCAGGGCCGCATCAAGGTCCAGTTCCACTGGGACCGGCTCGGGAAGCGGGACGATCGCTCGAGCTGCTGGATCCGCGTCGCCCAGGCGTGGGCGGGCCCGGGCTTCGGCGCGCTGTACCTGCCGCGCATCGGCCACGAGGTGGTGGTCGAGTTTCTCGAGGGCGACCCGGACCGGCCCATCGTCACCGGCAGCGTCTACAACGGCGCGAATCCGCCTCCCGTCGCGCTCCCGGACGACAAGACGCGGAGCACGCTCCGCTCGGCCTCGAGCCCGGGCAGCGACGGGTACAACGAGCTCCGGTTCGAGGACGCGAAGGATCAGGAGGAGATCTACCTCCACGCGCAGCGCGACCTCGCGATCGTCATCGAGAACGACAAGACGCAGAAGGTGGGTGGGAACGAGACGCTCACGGTGGAGAAGGACCGTTCCCGATCCGTGGGCGGCAATCAGGAGCTCCTCGTCGAGAAGGACGACAGCTCGCAGATCCAGCAGGACCAGCTCCTCGTCGTCGCCGGCGATCGCAACACGCAGGTGATCGCGAACCACACCGAGCAGGTGTCGGGGGACCAGTCGGTCACCATCGGCGCGGCCTCGAGCCTCACGGTCGCGCTCGCCGCCTCGGAGTCCGTAGGCCTCGGCAAGGCGCTCAACGTGGGCGCGGCGTACGCGATCTCCGTGGGCGGGGCGATGAACGAGGCCGTCGGCGGGATGAAGTCCGAAGAGGTGGGGGGCGCGAAGGTCGAGGTCGTCGGCGCGAAGAAGAGCGAGACGGTGGCGGGGTCGCGCACGCTGGCCGTCGGCGGGGACCTCCACGAGTCCGTCGGCAAGTCGCGGAGCCTTCGTGTCGGGAAGGACCTCGCGATCAACGCCGGCGGCAACCTCCACCACACCACCCAGGGCGCCTACAAGCTCAAGGCGAAGGAGATCACCTTCTCGGCCGAGGAGCGGTTCACGCTCAAGGTGGGCTCCGCGACGATCCAGGTGAGCAAGTCCGGGGACATCGCGATCCAGGGGGCGCAGGTGAAGGTGACGGCTGCCGGGAACCTCACGCTCAAGGGCTCCGCCATCTCGGAGAACTGAGACGCGCATGGCTCGCGGGGAACGCGTCACCTTTGCGCTGGTGGTCGGGGACCTGGGGGAGGGAGAGGTCGCGGTCCGCCGCGTTGTCGGGGTGGAGGAACTCTCGCGGCCGTTCCGGTTCGAGGTGGAGCTGGTGCCGGTCTCGGGCGAGCCGCTGGAGCACGCCTCCTGGGTGGGCGGCGAAGCGGTGCTCTCGATCCGGAGGCCGGACGGGGCGGAGCGCTGGGTTCACGGTATGTGCGCGACCGCAGAGCTGGTGCGCATGGACGCGGAGCGGCCGTGGTATCGCGTTGTGCTGGTGCCGCGGCTGGCGCTGCTCGAGGAGGTCCAGGACAGCCGGGTGTTCCAGGGGATGTCGGCGGTCGAGGTGGTGAAGGCGGTGATCGGCGAGCACGACGTCGCGTTCCGGGACGCGCTCTCGGGCGGCTACCCGAAGCGCGAGCTGTGCGTCCAGTACCGGGAGACCGACCTCGCGTTCGTGTCCCGGCTGCTCGAGGAGGAAGGGATCACGTACTCGTTCGAGCACGAGTGCGACGGGCACACGATGGTCCTCGCGGATGCGCCCTCGAGCTTCCCGGAGCTGGCGAGCGGCGCTCTCCCGTTCCGGCAGGAGGCGGGGCCGGAGGCGGACGAGGAGCACGTCTTCACCCTCGCGCGATCGGTGGGCGCCGTCACGTCAAAGGTGACGCTGCGTGACTACGACTTCGAGCGGCCGTACCAGGACGTGACGCAATCGGCCGGGAGCGGCGCGCCCGAGCATTACGAACATCCGTCGCGGAACGTGCGGCTCTCGGAGACGCGCAGGCTCGCAGGCGTGCGTCTCGAGCGGCTCCGGTTCGGGGACGAGACCTGGGACGGCGCGGGCACCGCGATCGGCCTCGCGCCGGGATCGGTGTTCGAGGTGGAAGGCCACCCCCTCCACACGCCGCTCGCCCTGAGCGTAGGGCAGCGAAGCGGCCCGGAGTCGAAGGGCGTGCGGCTCGTGGCGGTCCGGGTGGAGCACGAGGGCCGGCAGCAGACGAGCGCGGGAGACGCGGAGCACATCGAGAGCACCTACCGGAACCGGTTCCTCGCCGCCCCGGCCTCGCGGCCCTACCGGCCCGAGGCGCGGACGCGGCGCGGCCTCGTCACCGGACCGCAGACGGCGACGGTCGTCGGCCCGCCCGGCGAAGAGATCCATCCGGACCGGTACGGGCGGATCAAGGTGCAGTTCCACTGGGACCGGAAGGGCCGGCGGGACGACACGGCGAGCGCCTGGGTGCGGCTCGCGCAGTCGTGGGCCGGACCGGCGATGGGCGCGGTGGTGACGCCGCGTGTGGGGCAGGAGGTGCTGGTCCGGTTCCTGGAAGGAGATCCGGATCGGCCGATCATCACCGGGGCCATCTACAACGGGCAGAACCCGCCGCCGGTGGCGCTGCCCTACGACCGCACCCAGAGCACGTTCAAGACGGAGTCCTCTCCGGACGGCCAGGGCGGGAACAACGAGCTCCGGTTCGAGGACCAGGCTGGCGCGGAGCAGGTCTACGTCCACGGGCAGAAGGACGAGCTCATCGAGGTCGAGAACGACAAGACGCAGACCGTCCGCGGGAACGAGGAGCTCCGGGTGGAGAAGGACCGGAGCCGGACGGTGCGCGGGGAGCAGCTTCTCAGCGTGGACGGCGTGGACCGGAGCCGGATCGAGGGGAACCAGTCGCTGCTCGTGCAGGGTGAACGGAGGACGACGGTCCTCGGGAGCTTCGAGGAGATCGTCGGCGAGAACCAGAGCGTGCAGGTGGGCGGGACGCGGACGGTCGAGATCGCCGACCTCGCGGTGGAGAACGTGGGGGCCGGCGAGACGCTCACGGTGGGTGGCGGGTACACGGTGAACGTGGTGCTCGGGTCGAACGAGGCGGTGGGCGGGGCGAAGACCGTGCAGGTGGGGGGCGCGTCGATCGAGGCGGTCGGCGGCGTGCGCGACGAACGGGTGGGGGGCGACCGGGAGGCGAGCGCGGGCGGGGACTGGATCGCGGACGTGGACTCCTCGGCGCACGCGAGCGCGGACGAGGACGTGACGGAAGAGGTGCAGGGGCGTGCCGAGCTCGAGGCGACGGAGCCCGCGGCGGTGCTGAGCAGAGAGCAGGTCATCGAGGCGGAGCGGTTCACGCTCGTGGTCGGCGGGAGGAAGGTGCTCACGATCCAGAAGCCCGGGACCGTGCTCCTCTCCGGGGCGAGCGTCTCGGTGAACGGGAAGAAGATCACGCTCAAGGGGGCGTCGATTGCGAAGATCGGCCCCGCCGCCGCGGCGGCGGCGCAGGTGAAGATCGCGAAGGCGGAGGAGCTCCGGGCAGCGCGGGCGATCGCGGTGTTCACGCTCGTGGATCTCGACGGGCAGCCGCTGGTGCACCAGGCGTTCGAGCTCACGCCGTCGGACGGCGTCCTCCGGAAGGGCCGCACCAGCGCCGAGGGCAAGGTGATGATGCCGGTGCCGGAGGGCGACTACGAGGTCGTGTTCCCGAAGGTCGAGGGCGACGATCGGACGGAGAAGAACCCGAAACGCGGCGAGCGCGCGCGGAAGGACGCGCAGCGGATCGAGCGAGGGAAGAAGGTGCGCCTGGCGACGGACAAGGCGCACGTGCTCGAGCTGCCGGAGCGGGTGGGGATGACGATCGCGTTCCTGTTCGAGCCGGACCGCGAGAGCGAGTGGCCGAAGTTCGTGCTGGAGAGCGAGGACGGAGCGTATCGGGAGGAGCTGTCGCCGAAGGATGATCTGGTGAAGGGGGATCGGTTCCTGCAGCTCAGGTTCACGGGGATGATGGCGGGGCGGACGTACCGGCTGACGCGCTGGAACTCCGAGGCGCAGCACGAGATCGTGTTCGCGAACGCGTCATACGACGAAATTGTCGATCGGGACCGCTCGTTCGAGGCGGAGCACGTCGAGACGTTCCAGTTCGCGACGGGGGCGCTGCGCGGCAAAACACGGTCCGGCGACGAGTAGGGGCAGGAGGGAAGATGGGCCAGGCCAAGGTGTATCAGACGGTCGTCGTGCTGCGGCAGATCGACCGGCTCCTGGATTACAGCCGAAACGTTCTGGACGACCTCGATGACAAGGATTTCGACGTTCGCGAGACGGACGAGTTTCCGGTCGAGAACGTGCGGTCGTTCCTGTGGAGGGAGAAGGGGACGCTGAGGCGGGTCTTCGGACTCCTGTTCGACGGTGATGTGGCCCACTACTTCGACGAGGGGTCCAACGTCGTAAAGATCCCCAAGGGAAAACCGCGATACACGGAGGTCCTCCAGGCAGAGGTCGGGACCGACGTCGAGAACTCCCACTATCGATCGTTCGACCGGGCCGCTTCGAGCGTCATCCCCGACGGCCACTACGTATACGTGTTTCAGTGCGCCAACGGCGAAGGCAAGCCGAGCCACGGGGCCGCGCCACGCCTGTACGCGGAGCTCAGGTTCGAGGGCGGAAAGTTCCGGCGCATGTCGCCAACGCAGTGGGCGAGGAGCAAGCAGGACTGGGAGCGACTGAAGGCCGCTGATTGGCAGGGGGACGAGCAAGAACGGAAGATCCCGAATGACGCTCGGCTCGAAGAAGAGACCGAACTCCTGCTCGACCTCCACGCAACGAGCGAGAAGGGGCTCACGGTCTGGAACCCTCCGAGCAAGCCAGGTGCTCCCCCTTCTCCCGCATCTGCTCACTATTTCTTCTACCTCGCCGAGCGGCAGCTTCCGTGGGACGGGATCGAACGGATCAAGGCCAACCTGGGAGGACGCGCGGTCCGCCTCTACGACTGGCTCTACACGGACTTCTGCACGAGCAAGGCCGATCTCGGGAACTCGGCGGCCTGGCAGACGCTCGTGCCGAAGAACTTCGGTATGCACGTGGAGCTCCGGCCGCAGCCCGACCTTTCAAGGTACCAGAACGGCCCCATCTACTTTGTTCTTCACCTGCCGAACGTGATGAAGGAGACGGACGAGCGCGCCACTGCGTACATCAACGCGCTCGGCCAGATCCTGCCCGACATCGTCAACAAGCCTCCTCCCGAGGACACGGACAAGAAGCTCGCGCTGGCGCGGACCATCGACGTCCTCACCAGGAACGACGAGAAACTTCGCGAACTGGTGAAGAAGAAGCTCTTCCCGGTGATCTATCCGGACGTGAATGCCCCGGGTGACGGGACCACGTACGCCTATCGCCGACTTGCCGTCATCCACAGCTGCGCGCGTGAGCTCATGGAGTGGATGGGGATGGCGACGCGCCGAATCGGGACGATGGCATTCTGGGACCACCAGCCGCTCAAGACGAAGATGATGGTCGCGAGCAACTGGATTCGGGAGGAGTCCTCTCCGCCATCCTGCACCTTCTCGGATGCCGCAGACGACTACCTGCATGCCCCTGAAGAAACCCGGAGCTACATCGCCGACACGTACGTGACCAAGGCGATGGCTTACCTGTCGCAGACCGCCGCCGGGCAGGTCTTCCTGGACAAGACCCTTCAGCTGAATCTCGGGAAGGACGAGCCCAGGAAGGTCGACGGACGACAGGTGCGGGAGCTCGTCGCCGGTGACGGAGGGCTCTCGCTCGTCCTCTCGCTTCTCAAGGACTTCAACAAGGACACCAAGGCCGGAGCTCTGGCGATCAAGACCGCGCTCAGCGTCTACACCAATCCCTGGTTGCGGTACGCGGGGAACAAACACGCGCGCGCGGAGATCGAGAAGTGGGTCACGAGGCGCGGTCGGGCCGGCCGTTTGACGTTTGTCGACCTCGAGAAGAACGGAGAAATGAAGTGGCGGTTGGGGGACAAGAAGCTTCACCTCGACGAGTCGAAGAAGGCTGCAAGGATCGCGGGCGGGGTGCAGTCGGTGCTCACGCTGCGTAGCGCGATCGACAACGCCGTGGGCATCCTGTCCAGCGCACAGAAGATAAAGGAGGGGCTAGCGAAGAACGACACGGAAGCAGTCGTGCGAGGTGCGGTGGACGCGACGGGCTCGGCGGTAGGTCTCGTCGAGGATTGCGACACCCTGCGCCGCACGCTGACATCCGTGGCCAAGGGAAAGCCGCTCGCGAAGGCCCCCGCCTTCATCACGCCCCTATCCTACGTTGCGAGCGCGATCAGCGTCGGTACGGCAGGGTACGAGCTCCTCCAGGGGTTGGCCTGGAACGATGCCGGCGAGATCACCGGCAACTCCCTGAAGTTGGCCGCCGCGTGCGCTTCTCTCATCACCGTGACCGTCACCGGCGTTGGGACGCTGGGGCTCTCCCTCCTGATCACCGGGGTGGTGTGGCTCCTCAACTGGGTTGGGGACAAGGTCATCGAGCAGTTTCGGGAGCCCGCTCGGTTCCTGCGCGCGTGCGAGTTCGGCGAGCACGTCTCGTTCGTCGATGACATCAACGTGGCCGACAACATCCACCGGCGCATAACCCAGGGCCAGTTCGGCGACGACAGCGCGTTGGTCGAGCAGCGCAAGATGCTACCGACCTGGACGACGCGTTACGACGAGCTTTGGCAACGCGGATGGACCCCGAAACAGCAGCTCGCGGTCCTCGAAAGCGAGATCCTGTACCTGTTCCAACTCAAACAGCTTTGCCGCCTCGAGCGGGAGGGGTCCAGGCCCTCGGTGAAGGGCTTGCAGGCAGTGACGGTCGCGCTGGTCGTCAACCCCCGCTTCCCGCAATGCTTCGTCGCGGGATGGAACTGGTCGCTCACCGCCGGAAAGCTCCGGATCGAGGAACGTCATTCCCACGCCGTGCCGAACAACAAGAGTCCCTTCCAGGAAGTGTCCATACCCGAGGTGGAACTGGCCTGGGACGCAGAGATCGAGGCGGGGCGCAAGCTTCACCAGTGGTATCGGGATCGGAAGTGGGGTTTCGTCATCGACCTTCACACCGTCGATCCGGCGGTGCGCGCCGAGCACGGGGGCGTCAACAATGGCCCGCAGATCGGGTACTACACGTGGATCGAGCTGACTGGGCAGCTCAGGCTCACGATCACGCCCACGCTGAGTGGCGAGAAGGAGCTAACGTTCGATAGGACCCTGAACCACTACTTCGTGGTTCGTTGAGGCCGACTGAGGTGAAGATCATGTGTGAGCGGGCCTCCACGCCGTCCCGCAATGCGGTCAAGAAGCCCCTCGCCCCTGGAGCGCTGCTGGTCACGCTTCTCGTCGCGTTCGCGCCTCTGGCGAGAGCTGCCGAGCCGACGCCTGCCAAGGGGAAGGCAGGATGGCGTGTCGAGGCCGAGCGGATCGGAACGCTAATCGACTCGAACACCGAGCCGGTACTGAGCCCCGACGGTCGCCGGTACGCGTACCTGGACGGGAAGAACAAGAAGTGGGTGGTGGTCCTCGACGGACGGGTTGGTCCGGGCTACGACGAGATCGGCCAGAACACGCTCGTGTTCAGCCCGGACGGCAGACGGTTCGGGTACGTGGCCGGCCCGAAGGGCATCGCTTTCGCCGTGATCGACGGAGAGCCGGGGCCGGAGTTCCAGAACATCTCACTGCCGGTATTCAGCTCCGATTCGAAGCGTGTCGCCTATCTAGCGTTCCAGGGCGGCAGCTGGAGTCCCGTCATCGACGGGAAGAAGGAGCAGTTTTCGATCCGCTATGTGTCGGAAGCCCCGGTCCAGTTCAGCCGCGACGGGCGCCACCTTCTCTTCTTTGGCTGGGAGGAGAAGGAAGGGACGGAGGGCAGGATGTCCGTGGTCCTCGACGGCAAGATCGTCGCGCGACATGAAGACGTCATGTTCGAGCGCTTGAGTCGGAAGGCGGATCGCCTTGTCTATGTGGCAGAGGACGATCACTTCGCCGTCATTGACAACGGAAAGCGAGGGCCGGAGTTCATGGGGATCTGGTCGCTCGAGCTCAGCCCCGACGAGCGGCGGGTTCTTTACACAGCGTCCGATCCGGACGGCTGGCACGTGGTCGTTGACGGGAAGGTGGGACCCTCGTTCGAGGAGATCCGCGGTGCGGGCTTCAGCGCGGATAGCAGGCACTTCTCCTACCTCGGCAGGAAAGATGGCAAGTGGAGGGCCGTGGTCGATGGGAAGCTGGGGCCGCAGTTCGACGGGGCGGCGCTCTATCGCCGGATGCCAGGGGATCCCACCCGCGTTCACGCGATCACCTGGTCGGGCGGACGGTGGCATTCGACGTTGAACGGTCGTGTCCAGGCGAGCTGGGAGGGGCCGGAGGATGCGGTCGCTTACGAGCAGAGCAGCGAGGCCGATATTCGGGCATCCCGAAGGATCCTCCGGAATGGACCCGAGGTCTTCGTCTTCAGCCGCGACGGTAAGCGTGTCGCGCGTACGGTGACGGTAGGCAGCAGGTTCCGGATCGACGTCGATGACGGCAAAGGCCCCGAGCTGAAGGACTTCGACATGGGGTCCATCACGTTCAGCGCAGACGGGAAGCACGTCGCCTATCGCGGCGCACTCGGCCTGGGTTGGGCGGTCTACGTGGACGGAGCGCCGGGCCCGCTCGTCGACCGCATCTTTCCCCGGCGCCCGAAGTTCCAGCCCGATGGCAGCCTGGTGTATCTCGCCGCGGACGGTGATGAGTTGATGCGGGTACGGCACGTGCCCGTCAAGGAGTGACGCTCACTCCCTCGCCATCAACACCCGCGTCCACAGCGTCGGCGTCTCGGCCAGCAGGTCCGACCCCCACACCCGGAATACCGTCGTCCCCTCCGCCCGGCGGAAGAGGCGCTCGGGCGCGGTGGCGGTCCGGCCCTCGCGGTCGTGGACCGTGACGAGCTCCTGCATCCGCAGGCCGTCCGCCCCCGCGGAGAGCGACGCGTCCACGCGGTAGCGCCGCTCGCGGCCGCCGGCGAGCTTCTCGATCTCCTCGCGGGTGAGGTGGAGCCAGCCGGCGCCCAGGCAGGCGCCGGCGCCGTTGACGACGCGCGAGGGCTCGAAACGATTGCCCACGAGCGGCATCACCCGGGCCGAGCGCTCGCAGCTCGCGGCCTTCTCGCCTGCGCAGCGCTCCCCCTCGGCGACGAGGAGGAGCGAGCCTCCGGTGCGGAGGATCCCGAGCTTCGCTCGCTCGGGGTTGGCGCGGAGCGATCCGACCGCCTCGACCGTCAGCATCTGTCCGCGGGTCTCGACCAGGGCCACCGGGCCGAGCGCGTCGCCGCTCGCGTACCGGCTGGTGATGATCCACACGAGCCGGTGCGCGGGATCCACCTCCGTCACCACCACGTCAGCGTCGAGGATCGGCCGGTCGGGCAGCATCGCGCGGGCGGTGCTCGGGTCGGAGCAGAGGACCGCGGGCGCTTCCCAGCGAACCTTACTCCCGGAGCAGTCGAGCGCCGGGGACGTGGCCCGGCGCGTCTGGGGGTCGTAGCCCTGGAGCAGGAGCTGCGTCCAGGCCTGCGCGTCGAGGGCCGCGCCCTCGCGCAGCGCGCCGCTGCAGACGGGCTCGCGGGGCCAGGGGTGCGGGAGCGACGCGCAGCCGGCGAGGGCCAGGAGGAGGACGAACGGTGTGGTGCGGGCGGTCATGGGTTTGGGTTCCTCGTGCGGGCTCACCTGCGTCTTCCGGCGCGGGGTGTCTTTCCGGGGTCCGGATCCGGGTCGGGGCCGGCGTCCGCGGGAGCGCGACGCCCTGCGAGGGCGGAGTAGGCGCGCGCGAACGCCTTCCCGAAGAGCACCTCGGTGACGGCGCTCTCCTCGTCCGCCAGGCCGTGCCAGCGCTCCACGAAGGCGCGCCACAGTCCGGCCTCCTTGAGCGCCTTGAGCCCCAGCCCCGAGCGACCGTCGCGCTCCGCCGCCTCGGCGACCGCGTCGGGGGAGAGCTCGTCGAGCATCGCCCGCGCGCCGGCCTGAACGCCGTTGAGCAGCGCCACCTGGTGGATCATGAGATCGGCGAACGCGCCGGCGAGCTGGCGCGAGCGCGGCTCTCCGTCCGCGGGAGCGATGAGCCAACCGACGAGCTGGCGCGGGTCGGAGATCCGCGCCAGGGCGCCTTCGCCCTTGGGGATCCGGATCCCCATCTCGCGGCCGAACTGCTCGTACCCACCGCGCAGCTCGAGATAGCCGCGCGCGGCGGTCTCGAGCGCCTCGGCCAGAGCGCCGAGGAGCCGTTCCAGCGCCGCCGGGGTCGCGGGCGTCTCCGCGGCCGGCAGGTAGGCCTCGGCGAAGGTGCGAACGAGGCGCAGGGCATCGCCGCCCAGGCCGCCGGCGGCGACGGGGGTCGGCACCGCGACGGCGGCTGCTGCCGCGGACGCCTGGGG
>JAEZXM010000465.1 GCA_023419875.1 Pseudomonadota bacterium
GAGGACGACCGCGCCCGTCACGGCGGCGAGGAAGACGATCTGGCTGAAGCGGGCGTACTGCTGCGCCTCCGGCGTCTCGAACAGCGCGAGGATCTTCTGCCAGAGGCCCTGGAGCCAGCGGCGGACCACCCAGGGGTCGGCCCGGGCCCGGCGGAACGCGGGGCGGTCGAGGATCTCCTCCGCGAGCCGCCGATCGGCCGGACCGGCGGCCGGGAGGCGCGGCGCGGAGCCGAGGCCGCAATGACGGACGAGCGCCGCACGGAACCGCGCGCCGGTTGCGGGCCCCGGCTCCTCCCCCGCCCGGAACGCCTCGGCGAGGAGCGCGTGGGCGGGCTCGGACGGCGCGGCCCCCCGGACGGCCCCCGCCAGCGCCAGGGCGACGCCGGCGAGCGATGCGTCGTCCTGCGCTTCGGCCCGCGCGAGCGCCTCCGGACAGCCGGGCAGGGCGGCCAGGGCAAGGGCGAGGAGCAGCGCCGTCACCGCCGATCCTCCGGCCGCTCCTGCAGCCGCTCGGCCCAGAGCTCGACGTCGAGCGCCTCGGTCCGGGCCCGGCGATCGAAGTAGAGGATCACCACCGGCAGGATCGTGAACGGCTGCAGCGCCGCGTTGAGCACCGCCTCCACGGTGATGACGGCGAGGTCCAGCGCCAGCGGGAGGTGCGGATCGAGGAGCGAGAGCGCTCCCGACCCGCCCACCGCGCGCTGGGCGAGGACGCGCGGAAGCCCGACGAGCGCGCTCACCGCCAGGGCGAGCACGAAGACCGCCAGCAGGATGAGCGAGGCGCGCACGCCGGGCCGCTCGGAGAGGGGAGAGCCCGGACGCGGCGCCATGAGCCGTGCCGACCGCGCCAGCGCCGAGAGCCCCTGCCGCCCCTCCAGCGCCGCCGCGACCGGGGTGAGCACGAGCCGGAGCGTCGCGAGGAGGAGCAGGCCCAGCCCGCCGACGATGGCGCCCAGGAACCCGGCGAGCGCCATCGGTACGCTCCCCACCTCCGCCGCGCGGATCACGAGCACGGCCCCGGGCAGCGCGCCGAGCGCCGGGGCGAGGCCGAGCAGCACGAGCTGGAGCGCGGTGGCGCCGAGCGCGGCCCGGATCCGGCGCTCGCGGCTCGGCCGCGTCGCACCGCGCCGGGGATCGAGCGTCGGCTCGACCACCCCCGCAGCGAGGGCGGTGGCGAGGAGCTGCAGGGCCACGAGCGCGAGCAGGATGAGCGCCAGCCGGACGGACGCAGCCCGGAGCGCGGACGCCGCGAGGCTTGCGTCTCGCGTCGCGCCGAGGAGCTCGGCTGGATCGGGCAGCGCTCGCCCGAGGAGCAGCACCGGGGCCCCGAGGGTGAGCATGGCGAGGAACAGCGCACGGAAGTGCCTGCGCCCGACCGAGATGGAGCGATCGACGATCTCGGCCATGCCGAGAGGGCGGGCGGAGAGATCGATCATCGTCGTCGCCGGCCGTCATCCCAGGGGCGCGATGCGGCCGAGCTCCTCCACCGTGAGGCGGAAGACGCGGGAGGGCTTGCCCCATCCACCCGCCGTGAAGCCGCGGCAGATGCGCTCGTAGGCCTCCGGGTGCTGGTGCGGCGCGAACTCCTCCACCCGACCTCGCGCCGTCCAGCCCTGGTAGGTCTCGAGATCGACGACGACGCGCGTCTCCCGGGGGTTGGCCTTGAGGTTCATGTACGTCTTCAGGGCGAGGCCGTCGCCGTGGTGCAGAAGGAGCCGCCCGTCCCGGAGCTCCTGGTGGAAGACGAACCGCGGCGAGACGTTGGCCGAGGGGCCGACGCACACCAGCGCGTGGCGGACGGGGCCGACGGTCTCGAGGAGCTCCGTGACCGGGACGGACTCGAAGAACTTGAGGGTGTACGGGCTGTGGTGGACGGTGTAGACGCTCACGCCTTTCACGGCCAGTCCATCACCCCCCGCCTCGACCAGCTCCCCCGGGCCGGTATCGGCGGCGAGCGCCCGCGTCTTCACCTGGAAGCCCTGGTAGTGCTCGGCGCGGGTGAGGTGGACGGTGAGACACTCGCCGGCGCCCGGGGCGCGGGGGAGCGTCCCCCCGAGCCGGATGCGGAGCTCGCGGGAGGTCGGCCCGGGCTCGAGGGCGCGGACCGGGTGGATCGACACGGATCCGAAGCTCCCCGGCGCGCCGGTGGTGGCCATGAAGCTCAGCACCTTGTCGTGCTTCACCGTCGGGAAGAACGCCGACTGGCGGGTCTTCTGCTCCTGGAGGAAGGCGAGGAAGCTCTCCTGCTCGCTCGACACGGCGTGCTCCCGCGCAAAAGAATCCCGGGCCGAGATTACGGGCCGGCTCGGCCGTTGTCGAGGGCGCTGCGGTCGGCGCCGCGGCCGGGTATATTCCCCGCCCCATGGCCCGCCCGGTGTACGAGATCTCGAAGGACTACGTCTTCAGCGCAGCGCACCAGATCCGCTTCCACGGCGGCAAGTGCGAACGCCTCCACGGCCACAACTGGCGCATCCGGGTGCACGTCCGCGCCTCCGAGCTGAACCGGATCGGGATGGTGATCGACTTCGCCGACCTGCAGCGGATGGTGGCCGAGGTCGGCGCCCGGTTCGACCACCGGAACGTGAACGAGGTCCCGCCCTTCGACGAGGTGAACACCACCGCCGAGCTCATCGCCCGCCACTTCCACCAGGAGGTCGGCAAGCTCCTCGCAGGCGAGGGCGGGCGCGTGGCCGTCTCGAAGGTGGAGGTCTGGGAGAACGAGGGCTCGCTCGCGGTGTACCGCGAGGAGTAGCCCCGGCGTCGTCGCTACCGCCGCAAGGTCGCGAACGCGCCGGCGACCCGGAAGGCGGCATCCCCCTCCGCACCCGCGAGATCGGTCCACGTGAAGTGGGCCCCCACGTCGACGGTGCGGATCGGCGTCCAGACGGCGCCCAGCGAGACCGGGACCGTGTAGAAGTCGCCGTACGCGCCGACCTCGGGGTTGATCGGGCCGTTGGCTGCGATGGCACCGGCCAGCGCCAGCGTGGGCGCGACCTGGACCTGCACCGTGGCCGGGAGGAGGAGGTACTCGCGGTTGTCCACCGACGCGGTCGGGACGAGCACGCTGTACGAGCCGAGGGAGATGGGCGTGCCGGTCACCTTCGTGGCACCGGCGCGGTCGCTCAGGCCGAAGTTGAGGGCGGGCGCGAACAGGATCGTCACGGGTCCGAGCTTCCCGCGGGCGAGGGCCCCGATCTCGGCGCTCCAGGCGGACGGGTCGATCGGCGCCCAGTTGACGGCCAGACGGGCCGCGAGGCCCACCGGCCCCTGGTCACCCAGCCCGTAGACCGTCTCCAGGCTGACGTCGTTGTACGCCTGCGCGCAGCCGTCCTCCTCGTCGCCGATGCACACACCGAAGAAGTGGCGCAGCCCGACGGACCAGCGATCCGTCAGCCCGTAGTACAGGCTGGGGTTGAGGAAGACGGGCTCTCCCACCCGGCCGGAGGACATGTTGAGCTGGAGCGGCACCCAGAGCTCGACCATGTCCTGCCGCAGCGTCAACGGGCGCTCGGTCAGCTCGATCGGCCAGGTGGCGGAGGTCTGGGCGACGGTCGCCGCCGGAAGGCAGGCGAGGGCGGCGGCCGCCAGGGCGGCACGGAGAGGCTGCGCGTTCATCGAGATCTCCCTCGGGTTTCTGATTCCGATCGAACTTGTGCCTGGAGCGGCGGTGCGGCCAGGACGGCCGGGCCGCGGCCCGCCGAGTCGGTCTGCGGGGTGGAGCACGAGCGGCGCCCATTCGCGACCGTCGCGCTGGAGGAACGCGGACGGAGCCGCTCTCGGCGCCCGACCCTCTCTCCCGGAAGGTCATCCCCGTCCGCTATCCTCACCGGGTGCAGATCCTCTGCCTCTCGCCGACCCCGCACGCCGCCGCACGGGCGACGCGGCGCATGTGCGACGCGGCGGAGGGTGGGGTCCTGTTC
>JAEZXM010000523.1 GCA_023419875.1 Pseudomonadota bacterium
GTCCTCCGCGGCGAGCTCCTCGCCCTGCGCCGAGGCCCACTCCGGCGCGGCGGCGTCGGCGCTCGCGTCGAAGGAGCCGCCGGAGGCGAGCTCGAACCCCTGGTCGACGGCGCCGGTCTCGGGCTGCCAGCCCGGCGCCTCCTTCGACTCCATGCCCTCCGCGGCGTGGAACTCATCGTGCTCGACGACATCGTTGCCCGGAAGGTCCATCGGGCCGCCGCCGCCGAACGTGTGGGCCATCTCCGGGCCGACCTGCGCCTCGGCGGCGGGATCGAAGGGGAGGAGCGCCTCGAGGTCGGCGGCCGGGGCGGCGGACGGCTCGGCGGCCTCGTCGTAGTTGCCAAACTCCACCGGCCCGGGAGGCGGCTCGGCGAGCGGCTCGCCCGGCTCCTGTACGGCGCCGGGATCGGTGAACTCGGCCTCCCAGGACGCGCCGTCGTACTCGCCTTCCGGCGCGGGGGCCCAGGCGTTCTCGTCGGCGGGCTGAGGGACATCTGCGACGGCGCCCCACTCCGGCGCCTCCGCCGGCGCGGCGTTGGGGTCGTACGCGGCGGCGTTCGGGTCGTACGCGGCGGCGTTCGGGTCGTACGCAGCGGCGTTGGGGTCGTACGCAGCGGCGTTGGGATCGTATGCCGCGGCGTTCGGATCGTTGGGATCGTACGCTGCAGCGTTGGGGTCGTACGAAGCGTTCGGGTCGTAGGCAGCGTTGGGATCGTACGCAGCGGCGTTCGGGTCGTACGCGCCCTCCTCCGCGAGGCTCCCCGGATCAAACAGCCCGTCCGCGGCCTGTGCCTGATCCTCGCCCTCGGTCCCCTCGGCCGGGTACGGCTGCTCCTCGTACGCAGGGGCCTGCGGCTCCTCCGGGGGCTCGATCTCACCGAACGGCTCGGGCGAGGGCTCGGGCGCAGGTGGTGGCCGGTTCCGCAGGCCGGCCGGGAGGAGCGACTCGCGCAGGCGGGCGGCGGCGGCCGTGACGTCGAAGCCGGGCTTCGCACCGGCCTTGCCCGTCTCCGGGCCCACGAGGTCGCGGAGCTCGCCGTAGCGCACCTCCTCGTCGGCGGTGAGGCCCTGGGCCTTCCGCTTCTGATCGAGGAACCGGAACTCCTTCATCACGCTGCGGGGGTCGGGCATGGGCTCTCGAGGTTCCGGGCGCTGGCCCGTGTCTCCGCTGGATGATACCCCGCGTCCCCCCGGTGCATCAAAGCGGCGGCGGCTTGCGTTCCCCGCCGGGCCTGGGCATCTACTCGACCCCGATGCCCGCCCCGAACGCGCCGAGGAGACACTCCGCCGCCAGGCCGGCAGGGGCTTTCCTGCCGGCCTCGCGGGAGGAGATGTCGGCGCGGGGCTGGGACGAGCTGGACGTCCTCCTCGTGACCGGCGACGCGTACGTCGACCACCCGAGCTTCGGCGTCGCGGTGATCGGGCGGGTGCTCGAAGCGGCCGGCCATCGCGTCGGCGTCGTCGCCCAGCCGGACGTTCGCTCCACCGCGGACCTCCTCGCGCTCGGCCGTCCCCGGCTGTTCGTGGGCATCACCGCGGGTGCGATGGACTCGATGGTGAACCACTACACCGCACACAAGCGGCGCCGCTCGGACGACGCGTACACGCCGGGCGGCGTGGCCGGGCGCCGGCCGGATCGCGCCCTGACCGTCTACGCCCGGCTCGCGCGGGAGGCGTTCGGGCCGCACCTGCCGATCGTGCTCGGAGGGATCGAGGCCTCGCTCCGGCGGATCGCGCACTACGACTACTGGGACGACCGGGTCCACCCCTCGATCCTCCTCCCCACCGGCGCCGACCTCCTCGTGTACGGCCAGGGCGAGCGGCCGGTGCTGGAGATCGCCCGCCGCCTCGCCTCGGGCGAGGACGTCTGCGGGCTCGTGGACGTGCCGGGCACGGCGGTGGCGCTCCCGGATCTCGCCCTCGCCGGGCTGGAGGGGCGGCCGCGAAAGGTGGTCGAGCTCCCGCCGCTCGAGGAGATCCTGCTCGACCGGCGGCGCTTCGCCGAGTTCAGCCGGCTCTACCACCTCGAGCACAACGCGGACAACGCGCGGATCCTCGTCCAGCGCCACGGCCGCGGCGCGAAGCTCCGCCACGTGCTCGTGAACGTCCCCATGCCGCCGCCCTCGACCGAGGAGCTCGACCGGATCGCCGAGCTGCCCTTCGTCCGCGAGGCGCACCCGCGCTACGGCGGCGCGCACATCCCGGCGCTCGAGCAGATCCGCTGGTCGGTGCAGATCCTCCGGGGCTGCTCGGCCGGGTGCGCCTTCTGCTGCATCACCGAGCACCAGGGACGTGAGGTGTCGAGCCGCTCCGAGGGGAGCGTGCTCCGCGAGATCGCCACCCTCGCGGAGAAGGAGAGCTTCAAGGGGACGATCACCGACGTGGGCGGGGCGACCGCCAACATGTGGCAGATGACCTGCACCGACGCCGAGGCGCACGCGCTCTGCCGCCGCGCCTCCTGCGTCTTTCCGACCGTGTGCAAGTTCTTCAAGGTCGACCACGGCCCGCTGGTCGAGCTCTATGCGAAGGCGAAGGCCGTACCGGGCGTGAAGCACCTCTTCGTCGGCTCCGGGGTCCGTTACGACCTCGCCCAGGCGGACGCGAAGAGCGGCGAGCGCTACCTCGAGGCGCTCGTCGCGAACCACGTCTCCGGGCAGCTCAAGGTCGCGCCCGAGCACGTCTGCGAGCCGGTCCTCCGGGTGATGAAGAAGCCCAAGGTGGACGCGTTCGAGCGGTTCCGGAGGGACTTCCAGCGGTTCACGAAGAAGGCGGGCAAGGAGCAGTACCTCGTCCCCTACTTCATCTCCTCGCACCCCGGCGCGTCGCTCGAGGAGGCGGTGCAGCTCATGGAGTACCTCCAGGCGAATCGCTGGAAGCCGCAGCAGGTGCAGGACTTCGTGCCCACGCCGATGACGCTCGCCTCGGACATCTACTGGTCCGGCTTCCACCCGATGACCGGCGCGCCCGTGCACGTGACGCGGGACATGCACGAGAAGCGGATGCAGAAGGCGCTGCTCCGCTGGGGCGATCCCGCGAACCGCCCGCTCGTGGAGGAGGCGCTGCGCCGCACCGGGCGGCTCCGCGCGAGCGCGAAGCGTGGTTCGCGTCGAAAGCCGCGCTGACGCCGATATCAGAGGGGCCGCGGGATCCTCGGCTCGGGGTGAAGATCCAGTTTTCGTTCCCCGGGCACGAAAATGGATCGTCGCCGCGATCGATCCTAGAGATCGAGGCGTGCCGAACGTCGTCGATCTCACCCTCGTCTCCCGCGCCCGCCGTGTGCTCCACCAGCAGCTCGAGGACCGCGGGCTCGGCTTCTTCCTGCTCCCCACCTCGCGCGTGCCGCGGCTCGATCCGCGCCGGATCGCCTGGATCGTCGAGGCCGCGCGCCGCGGTGCCTCCGCCCACGCCCGGCGCGATCCGAACGCGCTCTCGCGCACCCGGCGCGTCGTGCGCCGCGAGCTCATCCGGCAGCTCTCGGAGGCGATGCTGCAGGCGGGGCTGTAGCGCGCCGCCGCACGCCCTCACCGCTCCAGCGCCCCGATGCTCGGAGGGTCCGGCCGGGTGCGGAGCGCCTGATCCACCGCGGGCGCCCGCGCCGCGTCCCCCGCGCCGAGGAGGGGCGAGCCGCCGGCGGGCGTGAGGTCTCCCGGCGGGCTCGCGAGCTGCGGCGCGTCCGTGCGTGACGCTCCGTCGAATCGATCTCGTCCGTACGTCCGCCAGGCCTCGAGCGAGCCCCGCGTCGCTTCCCAGCGCGTGAACCCGCTGCAGAGGTTGTGATCGACGTAGGCGTACCTGTCCGCCGGGAGCGAGAGATCCAGGCAGGTCCCGCCGCCGCCCGCGAACACGATGGCGTTGTTCGCGACGACGTAGCCGGTGCCCTCGGCGACGTCGCCGAGCTGGATCCCGGTGGACCCGGCGGCCGCCGCTGGGAAGAAGATCGTGTTGTTCCGGACCACGGCGGCGGTCGTCCGGTCGTCCGCGGGGCTGGTCCGGGCGGCGAGGCCGGGCACGTGGATGCCGAGGCCGGCCCCGGTCATGCCGGAGACGACGAGGTTGTTCTCGATGATCGGCGCCGGCGCGTTCGCGACGTGGATCGGCGCGTAGCCTGCCCGCTCCACCCGGTTGCGTCGGATGGTCAGGTGGCGGTACCAGCCCGGCCGCGGGTACCCGCCGGCGTCGACGGCGATCCCGTAGCACGCGCCCACGCTCCCCGCGCCCCCGTCGACGTGGTTGTTCTCGATGTTGAGGCCGTCGTACTGATCGTGCACGACGACGATCGCCCCGCCGCAGGGCGGCGGCGCCGCGGTGCGGAGGAACTGGTTGTTCACGAGCTCGAACCTCGCGACGCTCTGCCCCTGCAGGTAGATGGCGTGCGAGCCGGCGCTGGACGAGCCCGCGTCCTCGAACACGTTCGCGTCGATGGCGCTGTCGGAGGCCCCGCCCAGGAACCCCTCCGCGGTGCTGTTGGTGATCCGGTTTCCCCGGATGACGATGCGCGCCGCCGGCGCCGGCTCGGGGAGGACGTGGAGGGCGACGAAGAACCCGTCGAACGTGTCGTTGCAGACGAGGAAGTCGGTGTTGTCGCCCTGGGTGATGAGGCCGCGCTGGCCGCCGAGCACGACCTCCTCGCCGGGGCCGGCCGGGCCGTCGCCGCCGCCGTGCAGCGCGAGGTTCAGGATGCGCACGCCCCGCTGCGGCGCGCCGCTCGCGAAGGAGAGGAGGTGCGTGTCCGCGGTGAGCTGCAGGCGGGGGCGCTGCGCGTTGCCCCAGGCGGTCGGATAGTCGCGCACGTCGCAGGTGCTGGGGTTCGCCGCCGCGTGAAGGTCCTCGCCCGCGGCGCACGCCGCGTTCCGCAGGTCGAGGCGCGCGCCCACGGCCCAGGCGCCGCCCTGGCAGAGCGCGATCGTGTCGCCCGCGCTCATGCCGTTGAACGTGTTCACGAGCTCGACCCAGCTCGACTTCGGTCCGTGCATGCCGCCGCGGGAGTGGTCCGGGTCGAGGCCGTCCCAGCCGTCGTCGCCGGCGTGGTCCTCGCACCCGGGCTGCGCGCCCGGATCGCACGCGCAGAAGTAGTGCACCGTCCCGGTGGTCCGCAGCGGCATCGCCGCGCACGCGCTCGAGGCCGCAGCGTGGAGCTCCGCCGGGGTGCCCGGCCGCGGAGGGGGTGGCCACGAGGGCGAAGGCGCGCCGCCGGAGCCGCAGGCCGAGATGAGCACGAGGAGCGCGATCGCGCGCGCCGCCAGGCCAAGCCGTTTCATGCGACCCCCCTTGGAGAGAACGAACGTGCGGAGACTACCCGGATCTTCCCGAAGCCTTGCCGACATACCGCAGCCGGAGGTCCATGAGAATGTTCTCGAGGAACTTCTCCTCCTCGGGCGTCAGGTTTCCCTTGGTCTTCTCGCGAAGCATGTCGAGCAGGTCGATCGTCTGCTTCGCGAGCGGGAGGTTGGCCGGAAGCGGCTCGCCGGTCTCGGGGTGAGGGGCGTCGCCCAGGTGCACGAAGGCCGACGACCCCAGCGAGAGGATGAACGTGTAGAAGTCGATCGTCGGCTTGGTCCCTTCGGCCATTTGAGAGCCTCCGCGGGCTCATCTTAGTCAATTTCGAACCGGATCCGCTGGGCCAGGTAGCCTCGCTGCACGAGCAGGACAAGCTGGCCGTCCCGGCGGGCGCGCGACGCGGCCCTGTCGAACTCCTGCCGGGTGTTCACCTCGGCGGCGTTCACGGCCCGGACGAGGTCGCCCGGCTGCAGGTACTGGGCCCCCGGTGTTCCGGGCTCGACGCTGCGGACCACCAGCACGCGCCCGCCCTCGACGCGCCGCTCCTCGACCGAGATCCCCACGCGGCGAAGCACCAGCTCCGCCGCCCTGGCGCCGGAGAGCTCCACCGCGGTGAGGCTCACCGCGACGCGCGCGCCGCCGCGCAGGAGGTCGAGCTTCGCCGCGCCGCCGATGCCGAGGTCGCGCACCCGGAAGCGGAACTCCTCCGCGGTCCGGACCGGCTGGCCGTTCAACGCCTCCACCCGATCGCCCTTTCGCACCCCCACCCGCGCGCCGGGCGAGGACGGATCGACGCCGACGACCTGCACGCCGCCGGAGGTCCCCTCGGGCGCGCCCTCGCGCGTCGGGAGGTCGCGCACCGAGAGCCCGATGTAACCGTAGCGGACCTCGCCGTGCGCGATCAGGTCCTCGGCGATGCGCCACGCCCGGTCGATCGGGATCGCGAAGCCGATGCCGGCGTTCCGCTCGCCGAGGATGGCGGTGTTGACGCCGATGAGGCGGCCCTGGATGTCGAGCAGCGGGCCGCCGGAGTTGCCGGGGTTGATCGAGGCGTCGGTCTGGATGAAGTCGAACATCGTCCGGTCGCGGGCGGGGAAGTTGCGGTTCAGGGCGGAGACGACGCCGGTCGTGACCGTGTGCGCGAGGCCAAAGGGGTTCCCGATCGCGATCACCGTCTCGCCGATCATGAGGTCGTCGGAGCGCCCCATCGCCACGTACGGCAGGGGCTCCTTGGCCTCGAGCTTCAGGACCGCGAGGTCCGAGGAGGCGTCGGTGCCCACCACCTTGGCGAGGAGCTCGCGCCCGTCGAGGAGCCCCACCCGGAAGCGCGCCCCGGACTCGACCACGTGGTTGTTCGTGAGGACGTAGCCGTCGGGCGAGACGATGACGCCGGACCCGAGCGAGGTGACCGCGTAGCCGCGCCGGAAGCGCGGCGTCTCGAAGAAGTCGTCGAAGACCCAGTCGTCCCACTGCTGGGGGCGACGCGAGGGGACCCGGACCCGGACCACCTCTTCCGCGGAGACGTTGACCACCGCGCCGCGGACCTTCTCCACCGCCGCGACGACCGGCGTGCGCCGGACGGCGGGCGAGCTCTCCGCCGCGCGCGGCAGCGTGGCGCCTCGGGCCGTCGTCGCGCCGGCGAGCGCGAGCAGTGCCGCAACGGCGCGAACGCGGAACATCGGTCAGGCGGAGGCGACGGGCCCCGTCCCCGGAGCGGGCGGCTCGGGCTCGTCGTCGTCCAGATCGTCGCCCTCCATCGAGGCCTCGAGGGGAAGCGCCTGCGCGGCGAGGTCCGGGAGGTTCTTGAGGTGCTTCTCCCACTCCTTGTCCTCGAGGAGGCCCTTGCGGACGTACCGGTGGGCGACGCGCTTGTCGAGCTGCTTCGTTTCGATCGGGTCTGCCATGGGTGGCGCGGAAAATAGGCCCCGCCTTGCGGGTCCGTCAAGCGCGTGTTAGCGCTGGCGCGATGCAGGGTTCCGGCGCCACGGCTGCGGAGCGGCTCGCCCGCCTGAGCGGGTTGTACGCGATCGTCGGCGGGGACCGAGCGGTCGCCCAGGCCGAGGCGGCCATCGACGGCGGCGCGGCGGTCGTCCAGGTGCGCATGAAGGCCGCGCGCCCCGCCGAGGTGCTGGAGGTGTCGCGGAGGATCGTCGCCGCCGCCGCGGGGCGGGCGCTCGTCATCGTGAACGACCGCGCCGATCTCGCGCTCCTCTCCGGCGCCGACGGGGTGCACGTGGGCGAGGACGACCTCCCGGTGCGCGAGGCGCGGGCGCTCCTCGGCCCGGACCGCCTCGTGGGCTGGACGGCGAGGACCGTCGCCGAGGCGCGCGAGGGGGTCGCCGCGGGGGCCGATCACGTCGGGTTCGGTCCGGTGTTCGTCTCCCGCACGAAGGCGATGGGCCCGCCGCCGCACGGCGCCGCCGGCCTCGCCGAGGCGGTCCGGGCGCTCGCGCCCGTCCCGGTGGTCGCCATCTCCGGGATCGGGCAGGACAACGTCGCCGAGGTGGCGCGCGCCGGCGCGGCGAGCGCCGCGGTGATCGAGGCGCTCTTCGGCTCCGGCGATCCTCGCGCCAACGCGGCCGCACTCCGGCGTGCCTTCGCGGAAGGGCGGCGGCGAGGGAGCCTCTGATGCCCGGCAGGCCTCGCATCGGCCTCACCCTCGACGTGGATGACGGCGCCCGCCGCTACGAGATCCGGCAGGGCTACGTGGACGCGGTGCTCGGGGCGGGTACGCTCCCCGTGCTCCTCCCGCCGGCGGAGCAGGTCGCGGCGGCGTTCCTCGCGCTCGTCGACGGCCTCGTCGTCACCGGCGGTGCGTTCGACGTTCCGCCGGAGCTGTACGGCGAGGCGCGGCGCCCCGCGTGCGGGCCGCTCAAGGAGTCCCGCACGAGCTTCGAGAAGGAGCTCCTCGAGGCGGCGCTCGCCGCGGGGATGCCGGTGCTCGGCATCTGCGGCGGCATGCAGCTCCTGAACGTCGTGCGCGGCGGGACGCTCCACCAGGACCTCGAGGCCGATGCGGGGATCCGCGGCCACGAGCAGCCGGCGCCCAAGGACGTGCCGTCGCACGAGATCACCGTCGCGCCGGGGACGCTCCTCTCCCGGCTCCTCGGCGGGGGTCATCCCCCGCACCGCGTGAGCTCGACCCATCACCAGGCGGTGCGGGACTCCGGCACCGGCGTCCTCGTCTCCGCGCGCGCGCCCGACGGCGTCGTCGAGGCGATCGAGCTGCCCGATCACTCCTTCGCCCTGGGCGTGCAGTGGCATCCCGAGTCGCTCCTCCGCCACGACCCGCGGCAGGCGGGCCTCTTCGCCGGCCTGGCGGAGGCGGCGCGGGGCTTCCGGCGGTGAGCCCGAAACCGCCGCGCGTCCTCGTCGTCGCCGGGCTCGATCCGACCGGCGGCGCGGGGCTCCTCGCCGACGCGGAGGCGCTCCGGGCG
>JAEZXM010000524.1 GCA_023419875.1 Pseudomonadota bacterium
AGCCCGCACCGGCCCGCGGAGCGTGGCGAGCCTCGCCGGCGGCGATGCAGCGGAGAGGTGGAACGCCACCGCGAGCGGAGGGAACGGCTCGGCGAGATCGAACGGCGTCGCCGGCGGCTCGTCGGCCAGGACCAGCAGCACCTCGCCGCCCCGCTCGGCGAGCCAGGCGCCCGCCTCGAGCAGCGCCGCCGCGGGCGTCTCCCAGCCGGCGGCGAGCGTCGTCGCGAAGCCCCGGTTCCCGGTGGCGATCGAGACGTACGCGACCGGCGCGTTGTGGACCGAGTTGTGGAAGCGGGTGGGGGAGGGCAAACCCTCGCCCGCGTGGATCTCGGCGAGCATCGACAGCATGCCGTCCTCGCCGAACGCCGAGCCGAGCACGATCGGGAGGCGGGCGAGGTCCGCGCCTGCGGCCTGGGCCGCCTCGGCCGCGGCGGCGGCGACGATCGCGGTGAAGGGGGTCGCCCTGCGCCGGAGCGTGGCCGGGAGGATCCCGGCGCGCGCGGAGGTGACCGCGGGATCGGCGATGCCCGCGCGCCAGGCCGCGAGCCCCGGGAATCCCGGGGTCCACAGGCCCAGCCCGCCGACGTGCAGCGGCGTCACGCGGCCCCCAGGACGAGACTCGCGTTGCTGCCGCCGAACGCGAGCGAGTTGGAGAGGACGGTGCGCACCCGCCGCGCGGTGCCGGCCGTGACGACGTTCGCGGGCACCGCCGGATCGACCGGCTCGGCGCCGAGGCTCGCCGGGACCCACCCGTGGACGATGCAGAGCGCGGCGATGACCGCCTCCGCCGCGCCGGCCGCGCCGAGCAGGTGGCCAGTGTAACCCTTGGTGGAAGCCACCGGGACCTCGGTGCCGACCACCGCGGCGACGGCCCTCCCCTCGACGGCGTCGTTCGCGGGCGTGGCTGTACCGTGGGCGTTCACGTGGTCCACCTCGCGCCCGGAGAGGCCCGCCTGCGCCAGGGCCTCCTCCATGGCGAGGCGCGCGCCGGCGCCCTCCGGGTGCGGCGCGCTCATGTGGTGCGCGTCGCTCGACTCGCCGACGCCGAGGAGGCGGACGGGGCCGTCGCCCTCGCGCTCGAGGAGCGCGAACGCGCCGCCCTCGCCGATGGAGAGGCCGTCGCGCTCTGCGCTGAAGGGACGGCACGGAGAGCGCGAGATCGCCTGCAGGGATGCGAACCCACGGAGCGTGGTCTGGCAGAGCGTGTCCACGCCGCCGACCAGGACCGCGTCCACAAGCCCGGCGGAGAGGAGCCGCTGTCCCGTGCCGAAGACCTTCGCGCCCGAAGCGCACGCCGTCGAGACCACCCAGGCCGGCCCCTCGGCGCCGGTCGCGGCGCGCAGCGCCGCCGAGAGCGCGTGGAAGGTGTGCTGGCGGTCGAAGTCGAACCCCTCCGGCATCCGCCCGTGCGCGCGCCAGTGCGCGTACGCGCGCTCGGTCTCGAGGATCCCGCCGGTGCTCGTGCCCACCGCGATCGCGACGCGGTCCGCTCCCCAGCGCCGGACCGCCGCCTGGATCGCCCCGGCCATCCCGTCGACGAGGTGCAGCGCCATCCGGCAGAGCCGCGTGTCGAACGGGCGCAGGCGCGCGGGCGGCGGCGGCAGGTCGTCCGGGAGCGCGCCGCAGGCGGTCTCGAACGGAACGTCGAGCCGGCAGCGGGCGAGCCCGGTCCGGCCCGCGCGCAGCCCGGCAAGGACCGCCGGAGCATCCATCCCCAGGGCGTTGGCGGTCGCGAATGCCGTGATCGGATAGCCGGCGCGGGGCCGAGCCTGTGGCATCGAGCCCTCATACCATCGGGGTCCAAAGCGGGTCAAAAGGGTAGAGGCGTCGGGCGCATGGACCGTCCTGGTCCTCCAGGGGCCGGCCTTGCTCCGCTCCCGGCGGGGGCGCTACTCTCCGGCGAGGCCTACATGAGGGGGATCGGGACCGACGTCGTGAGCGTGAGCCGGATCGAGCAGGTCCTTCGTCGTACGCCGGCCTTCGCCGCCGGCGTCTTCAGCGCGGCCGAGCGCTCCGACTGCGAGACGCGCCGAGCCCCCGCGGTCCACTACGCGCTGCGGTTCGCGGCCAAGGAAGCTTTCTTGAAGGCGCTCGGGCTCGGGGTCCACGGCGGCGTGGCGCTCCCGGACGTCGAGGTGCGGTGCGCGGACGGCGGCGCGCAGCTCTCGCTCGGGCCGACGGCGGCGGCCGCGCTCGGCCGCTTCGGCGGCGGAACCCCACACCTTTCGATCTCGCACGGCGGCGACGCGGCGCTCGCGGTCGTCGTGGTGCCCTGATCCGCTGCGGCGCGAGGAGCTCGAGACGCACATGGAAGACCTGGAGCTGGAGATCAAGCGGCTCGTCGTCCAGAGCCTGAACCTCGAGATCGCGCCCGAGAGCATCGACGCGGCCGCGCCGCTCTTCGTCGAGGGGCTCGGCCTCGACTCGATCGACGCCCTCGAGCTGGCGATGGCGCTGCGGCAGAAGTACGGCGTCCGCACGAGCTCGGACGAGGCCGAGAACCGGAAGATCTTCTCCTCGATCCGGAGCCTCGCGGCGTTCGTCGCCCGGAACCGGCAGGCGGGGGCGGCGTAGGCGGGGCGGGGCGGCGCGCTCCGTGGAGACAACCACCCGTGAACGTCCTGCTCGTCTCCCCGAACCGCCTGCGCGACCCGTACCCGGTCCACCCCATCGGCCTCGACCAGGTGGCCGGCGCGCTCGCGCCCGCGCACGAGGCTCGCGTCCTCGATCTCTGCCCGCTCGAGGACGGCGAGGTGGAGTCGGCCGTGGCACGGGCGATCGGCGAGCACGCGCCCGGCGCGGTGGGCGTCTCGATCCGGAACATCGAGGTGCTCGATGCGCCCGGGGAGGAGGGATCCGTCCAGGACGCGCGGCGTGTGATCCGCGTCGTCCGCGAGCTCACCCGCGCGCCGGTGATCCTCGGCGGCGCCGGCTTCACGATCTTCCCGGCCGAGCTGCTCCGCGCGCTCGGCGCCGACTTTGGCGTCGTCGGCGAGGGGGAGCGCGCGCGGCCGCTCCTCGACGCGCTCGCCGCCGGTGCCGATCCGCGCGGGCTGCCGGGCGTGATCGCTCCGGGCG
>JAEZXM010000002.1 GCA_023419875.1 Pseudomonadota bacterium
GCCGGAGGGCTCCTGGTCCTCCCGGCGGGGCCGCTGGGGCGGAGCCTGGGCGCCACGCACTGCGAGGGCGTCGCGCTGGCCCTGGCGCGCCCGTTCCGCGCCCTCGGCCTCCTGCTCCGGCCGGTGAAGGCGTTCGTTGCCCTGGTCACGATGGGACGGGGCCGCTTCGCCCTCCCTCGCCCGCCGCTCGACGAGATGGAGCGGGCGTTCGAGGAGTACGCGCGCACGCACGGCGGAGGCGGCGGGACGAGCGAGCTCATCCACCGCGTCTTCGAGTTCCGCGAGAAGGTGGCGCGGGACGTGATGATCCCCCGGACCGACGTGGTGGGCGTCGAGATCGGGACGCCGGTGCCCGAGATCATCCGCCTGCTCGCCGAGGAGGGGCACTCGCGCATGCCGGTGTACCGGGACGACCTGGACCACATCGTGGGCGTCCTGCACGCCCGCGATCTCGTCCCACTCCTGGTCAATCCGGAGCTGATCGTGCTCTCGGACCTGCTCCGGCCCGCGCACTTCGTGCCCTGGTCGAAGCCGATCGAGCAGCTCCTCCGCGAGATGCAGCGGCGCAAGCTGCACATGGCCTTCGTGGTGGACGAGTTCGGCGGGGTGATGGGGCTGTGCACGATCGAGGACGTCCTGGAGCAGATCGTCGGCGAGATCCAGGACGAGTTCGAGGACGAGGAGGACGGGCGGCTCGTCGAGGGACACGCGGACGGGACCTTCACCGCCCAGGGCGCGGCGCCGATCGCGGAGCTCAACCGCGTGACCGGGGCGTCGGTGCCGGAGGACGAGGGGTTCGAGACCGTGGGTGGGTTCATCAACTCGCTCGCCGGCGCCATCCCGGCCCGCGGCGACCGGTTCTTCTGGCGCGACTGGGTGTTCACGGTGGCCGAGGCGGACCCCCGCCGCGTGACCCGCGTGCGCGCGGCGCGCGTGAGCCGGGGGTGAGGTCATGCTCCCGACGCTCCTCGGCGAGAAGATCCGGATGCGTCCCCTGGTGGTCCCGGACGCGCCACGCCTCGTGGCCCTGCTCTCCCTTCCGGAGGTGACGCGGAACCTCCGGCTCCGCTCCCCGGTGACGCTCGCCGCCGAGCGGGAGTTCATCGCCGCGCTGCCGCACGCCACCGACCAGCTCGTGCTCGGCATCACCGTGCGTGACGACGGACGTCTCATCGGAGTGGGCGGTCTTCACCAGCTCACGGATTCCGCGCGACAGGCGGAGCTGGGCCTCTTCCTCGGCGGCCCGGAAGAGTGGGGCAAGGGCTACGGCACCGAGGTGACGCGGCTCCTCTGCGCGCACGGCTTCGGCACGCTGAAGCTCAACCGGATCTGGCTGCACGTCTACGCCGACAACGAGCGCGCCCTCCGCGCGTACGCCCGGATCGGCTTCCAGCGCGAGGGCCTGCTCCGGCAGGCCGCGATCCGCGGGCAGGAGCACGTGGACGTGGTGTCGATGGGGCTGCTCAGGGGGGAGTGGGTGGTGGGGAAGGTGGAAGGGGGGAGGTAGACCCGAGATGTCCACGGGCCGGGACGGGAAGCGGTCCGGGCCCTCGCCTCTTACTATCCACGGTCGCGGGCGCAGCCGCAGGAGGTGACCGGTGGACCACGGCTTCGGACTGGAGATCCCCGAGACGCTCGAGGAGGTCTGCCGCCCGGACCGCCTCGCGCTCGTCGTCTACGACATGCAGGTGGGGATCGTCCGCCAGCTGTCGGACGGCGAGGAGTGGGTGCGCCGGTGCGAGCAGGTCCTGCGCGCCGCGCGCGACGGGGGCTACCGCGTCTTCTTCACCCGCCACCTCTCGCTGCCCAGCGAGGTCGCCGGCATCTCGCAGCTCCGCACCGGCAAGGCCTGGCAGCGGAAGGCGAGCGCCGCCGAGGTGAGGCCCGCATTTCCGCGCGACTCGCCCCAGTTCCAGATCGTCCCGCAGCTCGCCCCGCGCCCGAGCGAGGCGGTGCTCGACAAGATCGCGATGTCCGCGTTCGTCGGAACGCCGCTCGAGATGGCGCTCCGCGACTGTCGGCTCGAGGCCTTCGCCATCGTCGGCATCGCGCTCGAGATCGGGATCGAGCCGACAGTGCGGCACGCGACCGACCTCGGGTTCCTTCCCGTGGTCGTGACGGACGCGTGCGGCGGGCGCGATCGTCCGGCGATGGAGCGGGCCCTGGCGGGGTTCGAGTTCGCGGGCGGGATCATCCAGACGGAGGCGGCGGCGATCGCGGGGCGGATGCGGCGCGCGTAGCGCGGCGTTCGTTGGCTGGTCCCGGGTTCGGGCTTTCACCCCGCCGGACCCTGGGTTGTCAAACATTTGCCAGGGCGATCCCGGCACCGTATGCTGCGGTATCGGTGCAAGGTCCCGGGATCAGTGCGGGATCCTTGCTTGGGCGGCTCGGGCGGACTCTCCGCTCACCCTGAGCCTGTCGAAGGGCGAGCGGGGAGCGGCGAAGCCGCGGGCGACGGCGGGTGAATGGGCGACGGGACGTTGGGCGTCGGTGAGGCGGCGGCGGCGGTCGATCCGGAGGGCATCCTCCGGAGCGCGCTGGAGAAGATCGTCTTCTTCGAGTGCCGCGTCTCCCAGCTCGAGTCGGAGCTCGCCGCGGCCAGGACCACGGCCGAGCGTGCGCGAGCGGATGCGGCCGAGGCGCGGCGGCGGGAGACGGAGCTCGCGCACGCGCTGGCGGCGGAGCGCGGC
>JAEZXM010000006.1 GCA_023419875.1 Pseudomonadota bacterium
GAGAGCGAGTCGGAGTTGTTGAGCTTCAGGATGAGCGGGATCTGGCCGGCGTAGGTCCCGGCGATCGCCTCGATGAACCCGAGCGGCGCCGCGTACGCGTTGCATCCGGACTCGATGGCGAGCTGCACGTGGTACTCCGGATCGTAGCCCGGGGCGTTCTTCGCGAAGGAGCGGGCGGGCCCGTGCTCGAAGCCCTGGTCCACGGGCAGGATGACGAGCTTGCCCGTGCCGGCCAGCTTCCCGGTCATGAGCAGCCGGTGCAGGTTGGCGAGGGTCCCCGGGTTGTCCGAGGGATACCAGGAGAGGATCTGCTTCACGCGGTCGGTGGTGCGCTCGGGCATCGGTGGCTCCTCGGCCCGGTCGTCCCGGGCGGTCGAACGTGCGGAAGGAAGGCGGCGGGGTTCTTAAAGCCGTTGCCAGCGTCGAGCAACGGACCCTCGCCACACCGCGGGGGCGGCGCATGCGGCCGCAGGGGCCCTCGCGGGGCGCCGCGATCAGCGCCCGAAGCACCGCGTCACGTATCCGCATCCCTCCGCAGCGCACCGTGCCCGATCGCGGCCGAGCTCCGCGGGCGACACCTCCCGCGCCTCGGCGGCCTGCGTCGCGAGCCGCGGGGCCAGCGCCTCGAGGCGCGCGAGGTCGTCCGGGCCGGGGGTGAGGTCGAGCGTGCGGCGATCGCCGCGCAGGAACTGGAGCTCCGCGCGCACCCGCGCTCGCGGGAAGGCGCGGGACGCGGCCAGGGCGTACGCCGCGAGCTGGACCCGATACCGCTCGCCGGCGTCCGGCCGTGCGGTGGCGTACTTGTAGTCGATGACGGTGAGCGCGTCCCTCGGCCCGCGCACGAGCGCGTCAATGGCGCCGACGAGGTAGACGGTGGGTTCGCCCCCGGCGCGGAGCAGGAACGGCACCTCGCGCGCGAGCCGTCCCTCGCGTGCCGCGAGGGCGAGGCGCCGCCCGGCGGGGCCCTCGAGGAAGGCGAGCACCTCGGCGGCGATCCGGCGGACGCCCGGGATCTGCGGGTCGTATCCGCGCCGGCTGGCGACCGCGGCGAGCAGCGCGCGGCGCTCGAGCGGCGGGGCGGAGTGGTCTACCTCGGCGAGCATCGCGTGCGCGAGCGTGCCGCGCTCCGTCGCGCGCGCCGGATCGTCCCCCGGGGCGGCCGCCGCGCCCTGCGGCTCGGCGATCCCGAGCACGCGCCCGAGGAGGTGCCGACGGGGGCACCGAGCCAGCTCGGCGAGGGCGGTGACGGCGAGGCGGGTGGAGGGGAGCGGTGGAGGAGATGGGAGGATGGGGGCGATGGCCGTTGCCGTTGCCGTTGCCGTTGCCGTGGCCGTGGCCGTGGCCGTATCCGTGGCCGTGGCCGTGGTCGCGTAGGAAACCGTCCTTGCCAGGCCGGTCCCCGCGACGGCGGCCTCCACCAACCCTCGCCAGCTCCGCGCGTTCCCCTCGCCGGTGAGGACCAGGTGATCGCGCGCGCGGGTGAGCGCCACGTACAGGAGGCGCATCCACTCTGCGTGAGTGGACCGACGATCCTGGATCCGCGCGCGGTCGAGCGACACGGTCTTCACGAGCTCCTCGCGGACGGGGTCGACGAAGCTCGTGCAGAGCCGGCCGTCGCGATCGAGCAGGACCTGGCGCGCGTCGTTCGGGAGCTGGGCGCCCATCTCGGTGACGAACACCACCGGCCACTCGAGGCCCTTCGCCTGGTGGATCGAGAGGAGGGCGACGGCGTCGGCGTCGTCGAACGCCGCCTCCGGCTCGCGCGGCGGGCGTACGGCCATGGCCCGGAGAAACGCGGCGAGCTCTGCCGGGTCGGCCCCTGCCTCGTCGAAGCGGGCGGCGAGGACGAGCGCCTTCTCGATGTTCGCCGCCCGGCGCTCGCCGTCGGGGCCGGCGAGGAGCGCCGCGTCGAGGTCGAGCCCTTCGACCGCGCGACCGAGCAGCTCCGGGAGCGGGAGCCGGTCGCGGAGGGCGTGCAGCTCGCGGTACAGGCCGAGGAAGCGGTGCAGCCGAGCGCGCTCGTCCTCGGGGATTCCCAGCTCCGCGTCCAGGGCCTCGGGCGCGAGTCGGCGCAGCCGCGGGAGCCCCAGGCGCGTGAGCAGGAACAGCGCGCCGTCGGAAACGGCGCACAGGGGTGAGCGGAGGAGGGCCGCCCAGGCGAGCACGTCCTCGGGGTCGGCGAGGGCGGCGAGCAGCTCGCCGAGGTCGCGGACCTCGCTCGCCTGGTAGAACCCGCCACCGCGCGCCAGCCGGTACGGGATCCCCGCCTCGCGGAGGGCCCGCTCGTAGGGGGCGATCTGGGTGAGGCGCCGGAAGAGGAGCGCGATGTCGCCGTGGCGCGGCGTCCGGAGGGGCTCCGCGCCGCCGTCCGTGGCCCGCTCGCGCACGCGCACGCCGGCGGCCCCCGAGACGAGGGCGGCGACGTGCGCCGCGATGGCCCGCGCCTCCCGGAGCCGCTTTTCGTCGGCGTTGCCCCCGCCGTCCTCGTCCACGAGGAGCTCGCACGCCGGTCGTGCGCCCTCCGGG
>JAEZXM010000388.1 GCA_023419875.1 Pseudomonadota bacterium
GCCGCGGATCGAGCTCGAGCGTCACGAGCCGGCCGCCGGGGCGGAGCGCGCGCGCCAGCCACGCGGTGCTGTACCCGCCCAGCGTGCCGATCTCGAGGATGCGCGCGGGCTGGACGAGCCGGGCGAGCAGGTGGAGGAGCTTCCCCTCGTTCGGGGAGACGGCGATCTCCGGGAGCCCGGCCGCCGCAGCGTCCTCGAGCCCCTCGGCGAGCGCGGGATCGGATGGAACGAACAGCTCCTCCACGTACCGATCCACGCGCTCCGCGAGCCCTTCGTCGAACGTTCGCATGCGGACGTTCTGCACGATGCGGGCCGCGCCTGCCGCGGGAAGTTGGGCCGTCGCCGCGCCGTCAACGTGGCAGGATCGAGCCCAGCCCCTCCACCTCCGCGCGGACCACGGTGGGCCCGCCGTCGTACCGGACGCTCCCCACCCCCTCGACGGCCGCGTCGAGGGTGCTCGACGCGGTGACCTCGACGAGGCCGGCGCCGGTGAGCCGGACGGTGCAGTCCGTCGCGAGCAGATCGTAGCCATGGAAGGCGCCCGCGCCGGCGAGCCGGATCGTGGCCTGCGCCACCGTCCCGGAGAGCGTCACCGAGCCGGCTCCCTCGATCGCCACCTCGAGGCCGGCGACGTCGCCGACGGAACCGTCGACGCGGCCTGCCCCGGTGATCTCGACGACCTCGAGCGCCGGCGCCGCCACCCGCACGACGAGGGTGACGTCGGCATACGACCCGGCGTCCAGCCCGACCACGAGGATCCCATCCACCACCTGCGTGTGGACCCGATCCACGACGTTGTCATCGGCCTCGACCTCGACCGAGGTGTCGGCCGCGACGGACAGCTCGAGACGCCCTGCGCTGTCGATGCGCACGCCGTGGAACGGCGCGACGGCACGCGCCCGCTTCACGATCACGCCCGAGCCGTCGATGGCGTTCCCGTCCCCGCCCGGTTCCGTTCCGCCGCACGCCAGGACGGCGCCGAGGGCGACGATCCACAGTCTTCGTGACATCTCCCGTGTCTCCCGTGCCCGGGACACCGCCGCGACGCGCGGAGGTGCCGGGCGTTCGGGGAACACCGCGGGAGGTCGGATCCGGCCCGCCGTCAGCCGCGCTTCTTCTTGAACTGGATGTCTGCCCAGACGGCCAGGATGAGCACGAAGCCCTTGATGGCGTAGTGCCAGTAGCTGCTCACGTTCATCATCTGCAAGCCGTTGCTGAGTGACTGGATGATGAGCGCGCCGACGATCGCCCCGAACACGGTCCCCTCGCCGCCGAGGGTGGACGTGCCGCCGAGGATGCACGCCGCGATCACGTCCAGCTCGTAGCCTTGCCCGGCGCTCGTCGTTCCCGACCCCACGTAGCCGGCGAGCGCGACGCCCGAGATGCCCATCAGCAGGCCCATCAGGACGTAGACCTTGAAGATGAGGTTCTTGACGTCGATGCCGGAGAGCCGGGCCGCCTCGCGGTTGCCGCCGAAGGCGTACGTGTAGCGGCCGAACCGGGTGTTCTGCGAGATGTAGCTCATCAGCAGGGCAACCACGCCCAGGATCAGGACCAGCACCGGGACGCCCGTGGGCGGCCTGAACACCTCGGTCGCGCTCTCCGCCTCGTCGACCGCCTGGATCTTCAGCGCGTCGGGGGTCGAGACGCCCACCTTGCTCTCGTCCTCCCCGCCCCCGAAGTGCTCGAGCTCCCCCTGCGACCTCGACTCGTCGAGGCCGAGCTTGCTCACGTCGAAGGTGTCGGAGCTGTCGTCGGCCGCGGTCGCGGTGGCGGGGGTCTGGGCCTGGACCTCGGGCTCGAAGGTGCGGTTCACGATGCACACGTAGGCGATCACGAGCACCGAGAAGATCGCTGCGCGGGCCAGCTGGAGACCGAGCGAGCCCACGTCCCCGCCGTACTTCCGCTTTCGCTTCCGCGTCGTGAACACCCGGAGGAAGAGGGCGACGGTCACGAGCAGGGCGATGACGTATCCCCCGAGGACCGGGATCCAGCCCTGGGCGATGTACTTGTAGGTCTCGTACGAGGTGATGAAGAGCGACTTGCCCTGGGTGACGATCAGGATGCCGGACTTGAAGATCGAGAAACCGCCCAGGGTGACGATGAACGGCGGGACGTTCAGCCGCGAGATGACGAAGCCCTGGAAGGCGCCCATCGCGATCGCCAGCAGGAGGGCCAGCGACACCACGACGATGGTGGTGACCACCGCGTGTCCCTGCGCACCGAGGAACGGGAGCACCGTCGTGATCCACTTGTCCGCGTTCCCGGAGTAGAGCATCCAGGCCGCCACGACGGACACGAACCCGGAGCCGTAGCCGACGGAGAGGTCGATGCCGCCGGTGACGATCACGAACACCATCCCGGTGGCCATGATCCCGATGATGGCCATCTGGACGAAGAGATCACGGACGTGCTGCGTGCTGGCGTAGCCGGGCGCGGCGAGGCCGAACCCGATCCAGATCACCAGGAGGGCGACGACCAGCATGTACGACTGCAGGTTGCGGGTGACGGAGCGGAGCAGGACGTTCATCCCGCCCGGCGCCGATGGGCCCGAGCCGCGGCTCTCGTCGCGCGGCTCGCTCAAGCTAGGGTTCGGTTCCATGGTCTTCTCGGTCTCTGTCATCCGGCCACGACTTCGACGCCCGTCGCGCGGGCCATGATCCGTTCCTCGTTCGCGGCCGCGGCTTCCAGTGTGCCGTTGGAGCGACCCTCCCACATCACCATCACGCGGTCGCTCATGCCGAGCACCTCCTCGAGCTCCGAGGAGATCATGATGATGGCAAACCCGCTCTCCGCGAGCTGGTTCATGAGCTTGTAGATCTCGTACTTCGCGCCCACGTCGATGCCGCGGGTCGGGTCGTCCAGGATCAGGATCCTGGGCTCGGACATGAGCCACTTGGAGATGACGACCTTCTGCTGGTTCCCGCCGGAGAGCGACTCGACCGGCACGTTGACGTGGGGCGCCTTGATCGAGAGGCTCTTCCAGTACTTCAGGACCGCGGCCAGCTCCGCGTCCTGGTCGATGCGCCCGAACCCCGAGAAACGATCGAGGTTGGGCAGGCTCATGTTCCGGAGGATGGACTGGATGAGCACCAGGCCCATCCGCTTCCGGTCCTCGGGCACCAGGCTGATGCCGTGGGCCATGGCGTCCTTCGAGCTCGTGATGCGGATCGGCTTGCCCTCGAGCGTGACCCGGCCCCTGGTCACGACGCCGTACTCGCCGAACAGCGTGGTGACGAGCTCGGTCCGCCCCGACCCCATGAGGCCGGCGATCCCCAGGATCTCGCCCTTGCGCAGCTCGAGGTTGACGCCCTTCAGGACTTCCCGGCTCGGGTTGTTCGGGTCGACCGCGTGCAGGTCGTCCACCTTCAGGAAGAGCTCGCCCGGCTTTCGATTCCCCTTGGGGAAGCGCTCCTTCATCTCCCTGCCCACCATGAGGCTCACCAGCCTCGGGACCGAAAGCTCCTTGGTCGGCTGGGTCGTCACCAGGCGGCCGTCGCGCAGCACCGAGACGGTGTCGGTGATCCGGAAGAACTCCTCCAGCTTGTGGCTGATGTAGATGCAGGTGACGCCGTCCGCCTTCAGCCCGCGGAGGATCTCGACCAGCTGGTGGACCTCGGCCTCGGAGAGGGCGGAGGTCGGCTCGTCGAGGATCAGGACGCGCGCGTTCTCCGCGAGCGCCTTGGCGATCTCGGTCATCTGCATCTGGCCGACGCCGAGATGCTCCACCACGTCGAACGGGGAGATCGGCAGCTTGTACTTCTTCAGCACCGCGGCGGTGTCGGCGTAGAGCTTGTCCCAGTCGATGCCGCCGACCCGGTTGCGCGGCTCCTTGCCCAGGAAGATGTTCTCGCCGACCGTCAGCTTCGGGACGAGCGTCATCTCCTGGTAGACGATGGCGATGCCCTTCTGCAGGGCCTCGTGGATCGCGCCTTCGCCGAGGACGAACGGCTTGCCCTCGTAGGTGATGTTCCCCTCGTACGAGCCGAACGGGTAGACGCCGCAGAGGATCTTCATCAGCGTGGACTTGCCGGCGCCGTTCTCGCCGCAGAGCCCGTGGATCTCCCCCCGCTGGATGGGGATGGTGACGTCCTTCAGCGCCGTCACCCCCGGGAACTGTTTGGTCACGTGGGAGATGTGGAGGATGACGTCCAGGGCCACCAGGTGCTCCCTTTCAATGTCCCTGCATTCAGAGAAGCCCGGCCCCCGAAGGAGCCGGGCTTCCGATACTACAACCAACCCGCAGCGGCGGCTCTACTTGGCCGGAGCGTTCGCGATGTCCTTGAAGACGTCCTCGTAGGTCTGGAAGCCGGAGTCCACCACCAGCTTCTTCACGTTGTCCTTGGTGACCTGGTAGACCTGCAGGAACTGGCAGGGGACCGTGCCCGTGAACTTCTTGTCGCCCGTGAGGTCCGCGAGCTTGTAGTTCTTGAGGCCGGCGATCTTCTGGCCCTTGGCGAGCGCGCCCGCCAGCTGGGTCGCCAGCGGGGTCAGCTTGCGGGTGTCCTTCAGGATCGTGACCGTCAGCTCGCCTCGGGCGATCGAGTTGCAGCCCGCCGCGGTGGCGTCCTGGCCGGAGATCGGCACCTTGCCGGCGAGGCCGGCCGGCTTCATCGCCTCGAGGGCGCCGAGGGCGGTGCCGTCGTTGGAGGCGACCACGGCGTCGAACTTCCCGCCGGTGGCGGTCAGGATGTTGGCCATGACGTCACGCGCCTTGGCAGCGTCCCAGTTCTCGACCCACTGATCGGCGACGACCTTGATCTGGCCGGACTTGATGAGGGGATTGAGGACCTCCATCTGGCCGGCGCGGAACAGGTGCGCGTTGTTGTCGGTGGGGCTGCCGCCGAGGAGGACGAAGTTGCCCTTGTTCACCTTGGCGAGGACGCCGCGGGCCTGGTTGCGGCCGACGTCCACGTTGTCGAAGGACACGTAGGCGGCGATCTTGGGGCTCTTGATCAGACGGTCGTAGGCGATGATCTTGACGCCCTTCTTGGCGGCGTCCTCGACGGCCGCGGCGGCCGCGTCGCCGTCCTCGGCGACCACGATCACGACCTTCGCGCCCTGGGTGATCATGTTGGCGATCTGGTCGTTCTGGAGCTTGGCGTCGTGGTTCGCCTCCTGCCACACCACCTCGAAGCCCTTGTCCTCGAGGAGCTTCTTCATCTGGTCCTTCTCACCGGACCAGCGCTCCGTCGCGAAGTCGGAGAAGGAGAGGCCGATCTTGATCTTGTCGGCCGCGAGGGCCGGGGACGCGAAGGCGGCGATCGCCGCGACGGCGAGGGAGAAGAGAGTGAACCGTTTCACGAAACGCCTCCTTGAGGATGGTTTACTTCGCCACGACAGGGGAACAGAGCCGCGCCGCGGTCCGCGGTTGTTTTCCGACGGGTGACTCCCCGCTTGCGTCGCCCGGGGGACGAAGACCGGCGGTGAATCATCGACTCCGCGTCAACGTTCTGCATTCAAGGCGCGCTAGCGTTGCATGGCTCGCCGGGGTCCGCAAGGCTCGCCATCGCAGGCCTCATATGGGGCAAGGAGGCGTTTGGAACGATGTAGGGGGCAGCCGGAGCGCGGCGGTCGTTCGTGAGGATGGGCAGCGGATCGTTCGCGGCCTGGAGCCGGTGACGTAAATGGTCCAACGTTCTTACGATTTCGGCCGTTCTTCCGTCACGCTTTGGCCGCGCCCGGGCGGCGGGCGGCCCACGATGCGCCGCACGCCCCGGCGCCCAGCCGACCTGCGCCCGGGCTCAGGCCTTGAGGGCGGCGGTGTCGAGCAGGCGCTCGCAGAGCTCGGCGAAGGAGATCCCGTTCCCCGACGCGATCTTGGGAACGATCGACGTGGCCGTCATTCCCGGCAGGGTGTTGGTCTCGAGGACGTAGGGAATGCCCTCGTCCGTGACGATGAAGTCGGTCCGCGTGACGCCCGAGCAGCCGAGGCCGCGGTGGGCGATCGCTGCCGCCTCCTCGACCTTGCGCCGGTGACCCTCGGGAATCCGCGCCGGATAGAAGTACTTGGTCGTGCCGGCGGTGTACTTCGCGGCGTAGTCGTAGAACTCGTTCGCGGGCACGACCTCGATCGTCCCGAGCGCCTTCCCGTCGAGCACCGCGACCTGGATCTCCTTGCCTCTCACGTACCGCTCGACCAGGACCTCGCCCTGGAACGACGCGGCGTCCCTGCAGGCCGCCGGCAGCGCGGCCGCCTCCTTGACGAGGTGAACGCCCACCGAGGAGCCCTCTCCCGACGGCTTCACCACGCAGGGGAGGCCGAACGGAAGATCACCTACCGTGACGGTGGGCACCCGCTCGCGCGGGAAGACCACGTAGTCCACCACCTGGAGCCCGAGCGCCCGGAAGAGGATCTTCGAGATCACCTTGTCCATCCCAACCGCGGAGGCGAGCACGCCGGAGCCCGTGTACGGGATGCCCAGGCTCTCGAGCAGCCCCTGGATGCAGCCGTCCTCGCCCCAGCGGCCGTGGAGGGCCACGAAGGCGACCTCGGCCTTCTCGGCGCGGAGCTTCGCGGCGACGTCGTGGTCCACGTCCACGAGGACCACGTCGTGCCCCCGCGCGCGGAGCCCTTCGGCGCAGGCTTCGCCGGTGTGGAGCGAGACCTCGCGCTCGGTGGAGAGCCCTCCGTACAGCACCGCGACCTTCTTCCCTTTCCACTTCGACATTTCCGCTCCTCGAAGGATTCCGGGCCTCAGGCGTCAGGCCTCAGGCCGTCCAGCTCCGATGCAACGAACTCGCCAAGCAACCGCACCTCGGTCTCGAGCGCGATCCCGAACTGCTCACGGACGCGCGTCCGCGCGAGCCGGATGAGGGCGAGGACGTCCGAGGCGGTCGCCCCGCCGAGGTTCACGACGAAGTTCGCGTGGACGTCCGACCACGTGGCGTTTCCGACGCGGTGACCCTTGAGGCCGACCGCCTCGATCAGCCGTCCGGCGAAGTCGCCGGGCGGGTTGGTGAACGTCGAGCCGAAGGTGGGCCGGTCGAGCGGCTGGGTCCGTCTGCGCTTCTCGCGGTCGTCCTGCATCGCCGCCCGGCTGGCGTCGACCCCGGCGACGTCGCCGGGGCGGAGCCGCACCTCGATCCGCGTGACGACCGCCCCCGGGGGCAAGCGGCAGGTCCGGTACGCGAGGCCGAGCGACGCCGCGTCCACCCAGCCCGCCCCGTCGGCGGTCGCGAGCTCGACCCGCTCGAGCACGTCCTTCATCTCACCGAGCCGGGTGCCGGCGTTCATCGCTGTCGCGCCGCCGAGCGTCCCGGGGATGCCGGCGATGAACTCCATCCCGGTGAGCCCGTGCGCGTGGGCCCGCGCCGGGAGCCGCGCGGTGGGGGCGCCGGCGGAGAGGACCATCCGCGGCCCGTCCACCGTCTCGCCCGGGAAGTCCTGCGGGAGCTTGAGCACGACGCCCCGCGCGCCCGCGTCGGCCGCGAGCGTGTTCGCGCCGCCGCCGAGCACGGAGAGCGGCACCCCCAGCTCGCGCACCGCGGCGAGGAGCGCCCCCAGCGCGTCCGGATCGGCGGGCCGGACGAGCAG
>JAEZXM010000464.1 GCA_023419875.1 Pseudomonadota bacterium
TCCCCGAGCCACGCCGAGGGGATCTCCAACGCGATCCTGGAGGCGATGGCGATGCGGCTCCCCGTGGTCGCGACCGCGGTGGGCGGGACGCCCGAGATCGTGAAGGACGGCGAGACCGGGTTCCTCGTCCCCCCCGGCGCCCCCGCCGCGCTCGCGCGCGGGATGGTGGACGTGCTCGAGGACGAGGCCCGGCGCCGCCGGTTGGGCGAGGCCGGCCGCCGGCTCGTCGAGCGCGAGTTTGGCCTCGGCCAGATGCGGCTCTCGTACGACGCCCTCTACGACGACCTGACCGGGCCGAAGGAGCCGAGGATCGTGGTGGGGGCGGGGTAGGGTGCTTCCCCACCCCGCCGTCCGCCTGGCGCGTTGAGATCGCGGTAAACGTTTTCTACAGTCCACGCATGTACACCCGGGCGTACGACAAGGAGCAGCACCTCCTCGTCACGCTGTTCAGCGGCCGGTCCAACAGCGTCGACGACTTCGAGCGCGCCGCCCGAGACGTCATCGCTGCCGACGCGGACGCAGCGGGGGCTCCAGCGGGTGTCGTCCACGTCGCCGAGGTCGAGTCCGGCAACCCGGTCCCGGACGCGGCGAAGCGGAAGGTGCTGCAGGACGCCGTCATCCAGTCGACCCGTGCGCCGAAGTACGTCGTCTGCCTGGTGACTGCGTCGACCCTCCAGCGCGCGGTGCTCGCCGCGCTCCGATGGTTCACCCCGGTGGACGTCACGCATCCCTCGCGTGGTTTCGCGCGATTCGAGGACGCGGTCGCCTGGGCCGAGACCCATCGCCCGGGCATCGCCGCCCGTGTCCTCGAGCTCCGCCGCGCTGCGCGCGAGGAGGCGCAGGCGAACCGCCCGCGATCGTGAAGGTCCGCTGTACGCGGACGCGGGCTGGCCCATCGGCCCGCGACGGTGCACCATGGCGCCTTCATCCCCAGCGCTGGACGGCAGGACCCGTGCCCATGGCCAAGCATCGCCCGCGAACGAGGACGGAGGGGAGTGGCCCGAAGGTCGCGAAACCACCGCAGGAGTCGACCGCCTCGGCGCCGGAGGCCCCGGCCGTTCGGCGACGGGAGTGGCTGCACCCGGCGGGCGTCTTCGTCGTCGTCCTGACGTTCTACGCCGTCACGACGGCGCGCACCGTCTGCCTCGAGGACGACGGGCTGTTCACCCTCGCCGCACACGAGGCGGGCCTTCCGCAGCCCCCGGGATACCCGCTGCTGGTGATGCTGGCGAAGCTCGTCACGCTCCTGCCGATCGGGACGCTCGCCTACCGCGGCCACCTCGCCTCGGCGATCTTCGGCGCGGGCACCTGCGCCGTCCTCTGGCTCCTGCTCCAGCTCCTCTTCCGCGACCGGCTCGCCTCCTGGGCCGGCGCGCTGCTCCTCGGCGTCTCGGGCACGTTCTGGTCGCAGGCGATCATCTGCAAGACGTACACGCTCAACACGCTCCTCTTCTTCACCACGCTCTACCTCATCCTCGATTTCGGGAGGACGCGCCGGCCGCGCACCCTCTACCTGCTCTCCGCGTGCTACGGCCTCTCCCTCGCCAATCACTGGCCGCTCATCGGGCTCTCCACCCTCTGCCTGGTGCTCGCGCTCGCGCCCGTCTGGCGGGACGTGCTCCCGCGGCTGCCGGCGGCGGCCGCGCTGGCGTTGCTCTGCGCCGCCGTCCCGTACGCCTGGATGATCTGGCGCTCCCAGCAGCACCCGGAGATCTCCTTCTACGGCCCGATCCGCAGCCCGGCGGAGTTCTGGTTCTTCCTGACGCGCAAGGGGTTCGGCTGGATCGACACCCGGGACAGCGCCGGCGCGGGCGATCGCCTGCGCTACTTCGGCTTCCTGCTCCGCGAGCTGGGCCGCCAGTTCACCTGGGCCGGAGCGGCTCTGGCGGCGCTCGGCCTCTGGCTGTCGTGGAGCCAGCGCCGGCTGCCGCGCGCGCTGGCGCTGGCGCTCGTCGCCGGATTCCTCGGCCCCACCGTCCTGCTCCTGCTGCTCCTCTCGTTCGACTACGACGCCCTGTCCCGCTCGGTCTTCCGCGTCTACCCGCTCGTCGCGTACGGGATCATGGCCGTCTGGGTGGTGCTGGGCGGGCGGTTCCTGCTGGAGCGCGTGCGGTCCCTGCCGCTCCGGGCAGCGGCCTGGGGAGCGCTGGTCGCGGCGACGCTGGCCGTGCACCTCCCCGTCAACAACCGCGCGGGCTACACGTTCGCCGGCGACTACGCCCGGACCGTCCTGGAGTCGCTGGAGCCGGATGCGGTGCTGTTCGTGAGCGGGGACATGGACACGTTCCCCATCGCCTACGCGCACCTGGCCGAGGGCGTCCGGCCCGACGTGACCGTCTACAACGACCAGGGGATCGTGCTCGAGAACCGGCTCTTCCCGGCCGACGCGACGGTCGAGCACCGCCAGCGCGTCCTGGTCGACTTCATCCGCACGACCTCACGCCCGGTCTACTTCACCGGCAGCGCGCCCGGAGGGTTCGCGATCGAGGAGTGCGGGCTCTTCCTCAAGGTGCACAAGGAGCTGCCTCCCGGGAGGATCCTCTTCCTTTTGTCCCAGAAGACGCGCGCCTTCTTCGACCGCATGGAGAGCGACGGCGCGCGCGACACCTGGACCGTCCTGCGCCGCGATCAGCTCCACCGCCGCGTCGCCCAGCTCGTGACCTTCATCGAGCTGTACGGGGCGGAGTCCTACGCGCGGGAGGGGCTCGGCCCGTGGTCGCAGCGCTACGAGGGGACGACGCAGGGGCTGCTCGGCAAGCTGGGAGCGCTCATCATGCCGGGCCGAGGGCTGAACGTTGCCGCCGTGCTGGACCTGTCCGCCCGGGCCCAGGCGGCGCTGGCCCGAGACCCGCTCGCGAAGAAGAACGATCTCGCCTTCCCCGCGTACACCCGCGGCCTGGCGCTGCGCGACGCCGGCCGGCTCGACGAGGCGATGGCCGCCTTCCGCGCGTCGCTGGACGTGTATCGCTCGAACGAGAACCCCGCGCTGATGCAGCTCCTCGATTGCCTCGCGCAGGCCGGGCGTGAGCTCGAGTTCGACCTGCTCGTGAGGCAGTACCTCGCCGGCCGCTGGACGCCGCCGGGCGTGGTCGCCCAGGTGGAGGCGATGCGGGCGAGGATGGCGGGGGGGAGGGGAGGGCCGTAGCTCAGGCGACTGCGGCCCCGGGCACTCCGCGCTCCCTCCCGGCAATCTTGATTCGGCGCATATGGCAATGCTGGTCCGCTGTCAGACCAATCTGCGATCATCGCGGGCGTGAAACAGGGAACTCTCGATCTGCGCACCTGGGGCGGCGCGCGCCGCGGCGCCGGCCGGAAGTCAACCGGCGAGCGGAGGCGCGCACCCCACCTCGCGCGCGAGCCGTTTCGCCCCTCGCAGCCCGTCCACGTCAGCGTCCGGCTCGTCGACCGGGTGTGGAACCTGCGCAGCGAACGGTCGTACTCGATCGTCCATCGCGCATTGGATGCCGTGCGCCGCCGGCCGGGTTTCCGCGTGGTCCAGTTCTCGGTGCAGGGCAACCACCTCCACCTCATCGTCGAGGCGGACGGCCCGGGAAGGCTCGCGAGCGGCGTGCGGGCGCTCTCGATCCGGCTCGCCCGCGGGCTGAACGTGCTGATGGGAACGCGCGGGCGCGCCGTCGAGGACAGGTTCCACGCGCACGTGCTCCGCACGCCGACCGAGGTGCGGAACGCCGTCCGGTACGTCGCCGAGAACCACGCGAATCATCGGGAGCGGCTGGGCCTGGGCGCGAGGAGGGACAAGGCGGATCCGTACTCGTCGGCGGTGGCAAAGGCTCCGCTTGCGGGCAGATGGAGCTGTGGGGGCAGGGGGTCGTGAGCTTGGCGCGGACGTGGTTGTTGAGGAACGGGGGCGACGGCGCGGGTGAGGGCGGGCG
>JAEZXM010000259.1 GCA_023419875.1 Pseudomonadota bacterium
CTCCGGCGCTCCGGCGGCTGCGGGGTCGGCCCTCCGGCTCGCCCTGAGCTTGTCGAAGGGCGAGCGGGGCTCGGGGGCATCCGATCGTCACGGTGAGTCTTGCCCAGCCTGGATTCCCGAGGGCTGATACAACGCTGCCCCATGGGAACGATCGCCCTCGTCCTCCTCGCCGCCTGGGCCGTGGCCCTCCTCGTGTCGCGCCGGCGCTCGCTCTCCGGCCACCCCGCAGCGCCGCGGTGGAACGGCGGATTGCTCCTCGCCACCCTGCTCCTCGCGATGGCCACCTGCATCGTGCCCGCGGTCCCCTTCATCTCCGGGTACGGCGAGGTCGCGAAGGCACCCCCGGCCGAGAAGCGCCTCTTGATGGACCAGGTGCTCGCGGACACCGGGAAGGTGATGGGGCTGGCGCTCCTCTCGATCCCCCTGATCGCGCTGGGTGTGGTGCAGCACGCGCGGAACCGGAGACGGATCGGGGAGGCGAAGGGTGGGACGGGGTCGAGCGAACACTGACCGCGATTCGTTGGCCCGGAGACACCGTCTCCACCGGTTCGCCCAGGCGAACCAATTTGCCTCGAAGTGGTGACCGCCGCACCAACCTGCGAGGCCTCGCAGCCGCGAACGCCCGCCCGCGACGCCTCGGTCCCGCTCGCCGCCTCGCTCAGCCGCCTTCACGTCACACGGTCTCGCGCGAGTTCCTCGACAAGCTCGAGGGCGCTCGCCTTGCGCTCTCCCATTCGAGGCCCGGGGCGACCATCGAGGACGTCCTCGAGGCCGGGCTCGACCTCGTCCTCGCGAAGGACGCGAAGAAGAAGGCCCTGGTCACGAAGCCCGCCCATCCGCAGCGAACCAGCCGACGGCGGGCGCATCCGATCGCATCCCCGCCGCGGTCCGCCGCGAAGTCTGGAAGCGCGACGACGGGTGCTGCCAATGGCCGATCGCCTCGGGCGGCATCTGCGGCTCGCGGCTCCGGCCGGAGCTGGACCACATCGTCCCGAGGGGCCGCGGTGGCCCATCGACCGTCGACAACCTTCGGGTGCTCTGCCGGCCGCACAACGACCTCGCGTAGCTTCCGTCGGAGGGCGACCCCTCGCCCTTCGACAGGCTCAGGGCGAGCGGAGGCGCTACCCCCGCGCCCGGTTCAACCTGAACAGCACCCGCTTCAGCACGTCGCTCGCCGGGTGCTCCCGGAGCGCCGCGAGCGTCACCTTCCGCGCCTCGCCGGAGTCGCCGAGGACCTCCTCGGCGAGGGCCAGCGCGGCGCTGGCGCGGGGGTGCTCGGGGGCGAGCGCGAGCGCCTTTCGCCCGAGCTTGCGCGCCTCCTCGGCGCCCTCCGCCGCCGAGAGCGCGGGGTCGAAGAGCAGCGCGAAGGCGAGCAGGGCGAGGTACTCGGGCTCCCGCGGGTTCCGTCGCACGGCCTCGCGCAGCGCCGTCACCGCCTCCCCGTGGCGGCGGTGGAGGAGCGCGCGCTGGCCGCGCGTGAGCGCGATCTCCGCCTGCAGGTCCACGTCCGGGCGGCGCGCGCCGGTCTGCTCGAGGCGCTGCATCAGATATTCGAGGTACGCGCGGCGTCGCTCGTCGTCGGAGAGCACGCGGTACGCGGCGGCGAGCTTGTCCTGGATCGCGGCGAGGAGGTCGGTGAGCTCGGCCACCTCGTACTGCGAGAAGCCATCGGGGTGGAACCGGGCGGCGACGGTCCGGTAGGCCTGCTCCACCGCGGGACCGTCGGCGTCGAGGTGCAGGCCCAGCGCGGCGAGGTGCGTCCCGGGCAGGATCCGCAGCGCCGCCTGGCGGATCGCCTCGCCGCGCTCCGGCGGCAGCGGCCGCTTCCGGTGGGGGACGGGTTTTCCGTACGTGTCCTCGGTCTCGGGCTCCTCCTGGAAGACGACGCCGCCGACCATGGAGAGGAACCAGAGCAGCGAGAGCGCCTCCTTCATTTCCGCCGAGCGCGCGGCCAGCCAGTCGCGCATCGTGAGCCGCCCGTCCAGCGAGAGCGCGAGCCGGAGATCGGACGAGCCGAGGCCGGCGGACGGCAGCACCTGGGGGAAGTCGCCGGAGCGGACCGGGTACGCGAGCGTCACGGCCTTGAGCGCGTCGGCGAAGTGCTTCGCCGGCATCCCCAGCCGCGCGCCCTCCAGGATCACCTGGAGCGGCAAGATCTCGGCGCCGGCGTGGTCGGGGGCGAACTCGCCTCCGGGGTGGAACCGCCAGCGCCCCTCGCGCGCGCCGACCGTCCGCACCACCAGGGCGCGGAGGTGCTCCCGCATGACGGCCTGGAGCGTCTCGCCAGGCTCGACCACGCCGGCGGCGATGAGGGCGGCACCCGGCGACAGGCCGCCGGCCATCGCCTCCAGCGCGGCATCGTGCGCGGCGGCGTCGATCCGCCCGGAGTGGCGCAGCCAGCGGAGGAGCGACTCGTCCGGCTCCTCCGAGGTCGCCAGCACCGGCACGCCCTGGCGAAAGCCGATCTGCCGCGCCGGGCCGGCGCCCTCGATCACCAGGATGCCCTCCGCGAGCGAGCGCCAGATCTGATGGAAGAGCCGCGGCACCACGCCGGGCTTCACCTCCCCCCGCGAGGTGGGCGCGCGCGCGAGCACCCGGGCCGCCCCGCGCAGCGGCGCCGGTGCGCGCTGCGAGACGAGCTGCTGCACCTTGTCGACGAGGACGCGCAGGGTCGGGTCGGGGACGTACGCGTTGGCTTTCAGAGGGAGCAGCGCGGGGAGGCCCCGTGCCTTGCCCAGGTGCTCGCGGTCCGTGACCACGAGGAGCACCCGCGGGTTGGCGTCACGGAGCCGGTGCGCCAGCGCGGCCGCGTCCCCGGGCACGTCCACGGCGAGCACCACCGCGTCGGGCCGCTCTGCCGCGTACAGCTCGTAGGCGCGGGAGGCGTTCTCCGCCGGCAGGACCTCGTACCCCGCCTGCGACAGGCTGGCCGCGACGAGCTCCCGCGTCGGTACGTGGCCCTCGGCGAGGAGGATCCGGGTCACGCAGGGGATTCTACTTGGACTTGGACCTATATTAGCGGCCCACATGAAGGCCCTCCTCCTCCCTCGCCACCGCACCGTGCTCGAACGCCTGCTGGGCTCGCCCGGCGCGCCGCCGCTCCTCGCGTTCGACTACGACGGCGTGCTCGCTCCGCTCATCCCGGACCCGGACGGAGCGCCGATGTCGGCGCGCACGCGCGCGCTGCTCACGGAGCTGGCCCGCCTCACCCCGGTGGCGGTGGTCTCGGGCCGGTCGTTCGCCAAGCTGCGCCGCGTGGTGGGTGGGGTGACGCCCTGGCTGGTCGGGAACCACGGCTACGAGTTCCTGCACCCGACGCCGGTCCCTGCGGCGGTGCTCGCCGACGTGCGGCGCTGGGAGCGGCAGACGGCCACCGCGGTCGCGGGCGTGAGCGGCGTCACCATCGAGCACAAGCGGTCCACCTTCGCCGTTCACTGGGCGCAGGCTCGGGATCGCGCCCGCGCGGCCCGGGCGGTGCGACGCGCGGTGGCGGCGCTCGAGGGCGTCCGGCTCGTCGCCGGCAAGAACCTCGTGAACGTGCTCCCCGCCTCGTTCCCGACCAAGGGCGACGCGGTCCGGCGCCTGCTCCAAGAGGTCGGCTGCCCGCGCGCGCTCTTCGTGGGCGACGACGTCACCGACGAGGACGTGTTCGCGCTCCCGCGCCGGCTCGTGCTCGGCGTCCACGTCGGGGCCGGGCCGTCGCTGGCGCCGTGGCGGATCGCCGGGCGCGAGGAGGTGGACGGGCTGCTGGAGGTGCTGGTCGAGCGGGTGCGGGCGGTGTCGGTGCCCAGGGCGGTGCCGGGCGCGGACCGGAACGTGCAACGCCGTTCGGCCGCGGGGGCACGCCGGTGAGCCCGCGGACCCCCTCTGCCCCGGGGGAGACCGGCGATCTCTTCGAGCGCGCGGCCCAGCTCGCGGCGGAGCGTACGCGCGAGCGCGAGCAGGAGGAGGAGCGCGCCGCGGCCCCGGCGCCGGCCCTGCCGAAGCCCTACACGGTGGGTGAGCTCACCCGCCTGCTCCGCGCCGCCGTCGAGCCGCGCTTTCGCGACGTGTGGGTGGCCGGCGAGGTGGCGAACCTCCGGCGCCAGGCGAGCGGGCACGTGTACTTCTCGCTCAAGGACGAGGAGGCGCTCATCGGTGCAGTGCTCTGGGCCTCGCAGGCGCGCCGCGTCCCGTTCTCGCTGGCCGAGGGGCAGGAGGTGCTCGCGCGCGGGTTCGTCGAGATCTACCCGCCGCACGGCAAGTACCAGCTCGTCGTGCAGGAGGTGGAGCCGCGGGGCGCGGGGGCGCAGGCGCTCCTCCTCCAGCAGCTCAAGGAGCGGCTCCAGGCCGACGGTCTGCTCGATCCGGCCCGCAAGCGGCCGCTCCCGTTCCTTCCGCGCCGCATCGGGGTGGCGACGAGCCCCACCGGCGCCGCGCTCCGCGACTTCCTGCGCGTCCTGCACGGCCGGTTCCCGTCGCTCCACGTGCTGGTCGCGCCCTGCCGCGTCCAGGGGGAGGGCGCCGCCGCCACCGTGAGCTCGGCGGTGCGCGCGCTCTGCCGCGCCGGCGTGGACCTCGTGGTGGTGACGCGCGGCGGCGGCTCGCAGGAGGAGCTCGCGGCCTTCAACGACGAGCGGCTCGCCCGGGTGATCGCCGCGTGCGCGGTGCCGGTGGTCTCGGCCGTCGGGCACGAGG
>JAEZXM010000510.1 GCA_023419875.1 Pseudomonadota bacterium
TCCCATGATCGCGGGCGCAGCGCGGCGGGACCCAGCGCAGCAGGGGTGGGGCCCCAGAAGCTCCGCTTCTGGGGCGGGGGCGCAGCCCCCGTGAGAAAGTGATCCAGCTCTTCCATGTCACCAAGGAGTACCCGGGCGAAGCGCCGGCGCTCCAGGACGTGACGCTCTCCGTGGAGAAGGGCGAGTTCGTCTTCCTCACCGGCGCCTCGGGCGCGGGCAAGTCCACCCTCCTCAAGCTCATCTTCTGCGACGAGGCGGCGACGAGCGGGCAGCTCCTCCTCTTCGGCCGCAACGTCGCCAAGATCGCGCCGCGCTCCGTCCCCTATCTCCGGCGCAACATCGGCGTCGTGTTCCAGGACTTCAAGCTCCTCCCGCGCCGCACCGTGGCCGAGAACGTCGCCCTGCCGCTCGAGGTGCAGGCCCTGCCGCCCCGCGACATCCGCCGCAAGGTGCGGCTGCTCCTCCGCTCCGTGGGCCTCGAGCACCGCGCCGGCAAGTTCCCGCCTTCGCTCTCCGGAGGCGAGCAGCAGCGCGTGGCGGTCGTCCGCGCGCTGGCCGCCGATCCCGCCCTCCTCCTCGCCGACGAGCCCACCGGGAACCTCGATCCTGACCGGACGATCGAGGTGATGGAGCTCCTCACCTCCGCCAACGCGCGCGGGACCACGGTGGTGGTGGCGACCCACGACCGCTCGCTCCTCGAGCGGTACAAGCGGCGCGTGGTGACGCTGGAGCGCGGGCGGCTCGTCTCCGATGGCGACTCGATCCGGCGGGTCGCCGATGGCGACCCGGGCCGGCGCGTGGCGGGAGACCGGCCGTGAGCTTCCGCCCGATCTACTTCACCCGTCAGGCGCTGGACGGCATGCGCCGCGGGCCGTACGTGGCGCTGGTCGGGACCGGGACGGTCTTCGTTGCCCTCTTCGCCACCGGGCTCCTCGCCGGCGCCCTGGGCGGAGCGCAGCGCCTGCTCCAGGCCTGGGCGGGCGAGGTGCGGATCTCGGCCTATCTCGCGCCGGGCACCGACCTCGCGGCGGCCCGGGCGGCGGTCGCGGCGGCGGCGCCCGGGCGCGAGGTCCACGCGATCCCGGCCGCGGCCGCGCTCCGGCAGCTCTCGGAGGAGCTCGGCGATCAGGCGCACGTGCTCGACGGCGTCGGCCCGGGCGTCGTGCCCGACGCCGTGGACGTGCGCGCACCCGGCATCACGCTCGAGGGCGCGCGTGCGCTCGCCGACGACCTCCGCGCCGTCCCAGGGGTGGCCGAGGTGGACTACGGCAACGCCTGGCTGGAGAAGCTCGAGCTCCTCGTCTCCCGCGCCCGCGTGGCGGCGCTCATCCTGTTCGTGGCGCTGGCGCTCGCCACCGCGGTGCTCGTCGGGAACACCCTCAGGCTCGCGGTGTTCGCGCGCCGCGAGGAGATCGAGATCCTGAAGCTCGTCGGCGCGACGGACGCGTTCGTGTCCACGCCGTTCCTCATCGAGGGCCTGCTCCAGGGGCTCGGCGGCGCGGCCCTCGCCGTGGTGGCTCTCCTCGGCGCGCACGCGGCCCTCGTCCCGCGCCTGCAGGAGAGCGTCCCGCTCGCCGGGGCGCTGCGGCTCTCGGACACGCTGCCCCCGGCGCTGCTCGCCGGGCTCCTCGCGGGCGGCGCGGCGGTGGGCCTCCTGGGGAGCGCGCTCGCCGTGGTGCGGACGCTGCGCCGGAGCTGACCGTGTCGCCGCTCGCGCTCCTCCTCCTCGTCCTGGCGGCCCCCAATCCGAAGGCGCGGCTCGACGCCCTCGAGGCCCGGCGGCGGGCGGAGGAGAACGCCGCCCGGCTGCTCGCGCAGCAGGAGGTGTCGGTGCTCGACACGCTCGCCGCGGCGGAGCGTGCCACCGCCGAGGCCGTGGGGGAGGCGAAGCGGGCGGAGGAGGCGCAGGCCGCGGCCGAGGCGGCCCTGCGGCGCGCCGAGGAGGAGGAGGCCGCGGCGCTGGCGGTGGAGAGGGCGCGGGTGGCGACGCTCAAACCGCGGCTCCTCGCCCGCGCGCGCCTCGGGCGGACCGGCGAGATCCAGCTCCTGCTGTCGAGCGGCTCGCTCGCACAGCTCGTGAAGCGGCGCTATCTCGTCGATCGGATCCTGAAGTCGGACGTGCAGGTCCTCGGCGAGGCGCAGGAGGCGCGCGCGGCGCGGGTGGCGGCGCGAACGGCGCGCCAGGAGGAGGCAGAACGGGTGACGGCCCTCTCGGCCGAGGCGGCCGAGCGTCGGGAGGACGCGGAGGCGCGGCGCGAGGAGCAGCAGGCGTTGCTCGAGGCGCTCCGGACCGCCCGGGTCGCCCACGAACGGGCCGCGACCGAGGCCGGCGCGCAGGCGCGGAAGCTCGCCGATTTCGTCTCCACGCTCCCGCCGCCGCGGACGCCCGTCGCCGGCCTGACCGGGTTCGCGGCGCTCCGGGGGAGGCTCCCGTTCCCCGCCGCCGGTCGGGTGACGGTCGGGTTCGGGCGGGTGGTCAACCCTCGGTTCAAGACCGTCACCGTTCAGAACGGGGTGGACATCGGCGCGCCCGCGGGGGCCGCGGTGCGCGCGGTCGCGGCGGGGCGGGTGGTCCACGCCGGCTGGTTCAAGGGCTACGGCAACCTCGTCATCCTCGATCACGGGGAGGGCTACCACAGCCTCGTGGCCCACCTCGGAACCATGCGGACGGCCATGGGCGAGGAGGTCCAGGCGGGCGCGGTGCTCGGGACGGTCGGCGACTCGGGCTCGCTCAAGGGCCCGTACCTGTACTTCGAGATCCGCGAGCATGGCCGGCCGGTGGACCCGAGGGCGTGGTTGAAGCAATGACTGTGGTTCGTGGACCGCACCCCTCCCACCCGCCGGGGCCCCCGGCTCGCGCGAGGCGGCAGGCGGCGTACATAATGGCCGGATGAAGCGGATCGCCCTCGTCCTGGCCTTTGCCGCGACGTTCTTCGCCGGCCTCACCCTCGATCACATCGCCTCGGCCGCGGCACGCCGCACGAGCTCGCCGTACCGGGCGATGGACCTCGTCGCGCGCGTCCTCGTCGACGTCCAGAACAACTACGTCGAGCCCGTGGAGGAGCAGGACCTCGCCTACGGCGCGGTCGAGGGGATGATGGCCCGGCTCGATCCGCACTCCGCCTTTTACCGGCCGGACGCCTACCGCCAGGTGCGCGACGAGATGGCCGGCGTCTACGAGGGCGTCGGGCTCGAGCCGACGATCGAGGGTGGCGTCCTGATGGTGATCGCGCCGCTCGCGGACTCGCCCGCGGAGCGGGCGGGGATCCGTTCCGGCGATCGGATCCTGTCCGTCGACGGCACCTCCACCCGCGACATGCCGCTCGCCGAGGCGGTGCGCAGGCTCCGCGGGCGCGCGGGCACGTCGGTCGCGCTGGAGCTGCTGCGCGAGGGCGCCTCCGCCCCGATGCGGCTCACGCTCGTTCGGGAGCGCGTTCGGACCCAGAGCGTGGAGTCCCGCGTGCTGGACCCCGAGCTCCGGTATCTCTACGTGCGGGTGAAGTCGTTCCTGCGCGGCGCGAACAGCACCGATTCGGCGCTCGCCCGTGCCCTGCAGGAGGGTCGCACCGCCATGGGCGGCGAGATCCGAGGCCTCGTCCTCGACCTCCGGAACAACGCGGGGGGCTACGTGGATCAGGCGACGAAGGTGGCCGACCTCTTCCTGGACGACGGGGACATCGTCTCGATCGAGGGCCGCAACGGTCGCAACCCGGAGGTGATCCGGGCGCACGGGCCGGACACGCATTCCAGGTTCGAGATGGTCGTGCTCGTGAACCGTGGAACGGCGAGCGCCGCCGAGATCGTGGCCGGCGCGCTCCAGGATCACGGGCGCGCCTGGATCCTCGGCACCCAGACCTTCGGGAAGGGATCGGTCCAGAGCTACTTCGAGTTCGACGACGGCTCGGCGATGAAGCTCACGACCGCCCGGTACTTCACCCCCAGCCACCGCTCGATCCAGGAGCTCGGGATCACGCCCAACATGCTGGTGGCGGAGGCGACGCGCCCGCCGGGCGCCGACGGGATGCCCTCCGAGCGCGACCTCAAGAACCACCTCCCGAACCGCGATGCCCCGGCCGTGGTGACCGCCTCCATGGTCGAGACCGACTACCCCCTGGGCCGCGCCATCGA
>JAEZXM010000521.1 GCA_023419875.1 Pseudomonadota bacterium
GCTCTGGCCTCGGGACCCCCGGCTCGAGATCGCGCGCGCGCGGTTCCTGGAGCTCGCCGGCGACCGCGCCGGCGCACGCGCCGCGAGGGAGCGCGCCCTCCTCCTCGACGGCGGCGATCTCTCCCTCCGCAGGGCGCTCGCGCTGGAGGACGGCAAGGAGGCGCTCGACGAGCTCGCGCTCGACCCGCGCGAGGCGATCCGCGCCTACGAGGCGGAGGGGAGGCGGAGCGGCACCACCGCGGTGATGGTCCTCGATGCCGCGGCGATCGACATCCACCCGGGCGGCGTCGCCACCGAGCGGACGCAGCAGGTGATCCACGTGCTCGACCAGGCAGGCGTGGAGGAGCACGGGGAGGTCTCGCCGCCGGCGGGCGCCGAGGTCCTCGCCCTGAAGACGCTCAAGCCGGACGGCCGCGCGCTCGAGCCCGACCGGACGAGCGACGAGAAGGGGGCGATCTCCCTCGCCGGCCTCGAGCCCGGCGACTACGTGCTCGTCGACTACATCCGCGCGGTGCGCTCCCCGTTCGCCGCCCAGGGGTTCGCGGCCGACCCGTTCTTCTTCCAGGTCGCGGGCGAGCGTCTCTTCCGCTCGACCTACGTCGTGCGGGCGCCGGCAGGTGCCGGGCTGACCGCCGACGCCCACGCGATGCCGCTCCCCGAGGTCGTCAAGAAGGGCGCGTACGAGCTCGTGCGCGGCGAGAAGCGGGACGTGCCGCCGTACGTCCCCGAGCCCGACGCACCGTCGACGCTCGAGTACCTGCCGTACCTGGCCGTGGGCACCGGCTGGTCCCGTGAGGCATTCCAGCGAAACATCGCCGACCGGCTCGCGGGCCGCGCCCTCGCGACCGAGGAGCTCCAGGCGTTCGCGCGGCAGATCCGCGCCGAGGCGAAGGACCAGAGCCCGATGGGGCTCGCGCGGGCAGCCTACGCGCGGGTGGCGAAGGCCGTCCTCGGGGACGGACCGGTCCTGGAAGAGGCGAGCGAGGCGCTCTCGCGCGGTCGTGGGAGCCGGCTCACCGTGCTCCGGGCGGTGCTGGAAGCGCTCGGGCTCGAGGCGCGCGTCGCGCTGGTGCGACCCTTCGGCGCCGACCCCGGCCCTCACCGGTTCCCGTCGCCGGCCCTGTACCCGGCGCAGGTCCTTCGCGTGCGCGCCGGCGGCGAGGTCGTCTGGCTCGATCCGAGCGCGCGGCTCAATCCGTTCGGCGCCCTGCCAGGCTGGCTCAGCGGCTGCGAAAGCCTCGTCCTGCCCGCGCCCGGCGAGCTCCCGTCGGAGGATCGTACGCCCGAGGCGGCGTCGAGCCGCGACGGCAGGGCGGTCGAGCTCCGCATCGTGCTCGCCGCGGACGGCGGGGCCGAGCTCTCCGGCACGGAGCGCTACCAGGGGACGCTCGGCGCGATGCTCAAGGGGCACCTCGAGCCCCTGGACGCGAGCGAGCGACGCCAGGCGATCGAAGGGATGCTGGGACGTGTCTTCCGCGGCATGTCGGTGACGTCGCTCTCGTTCGAGGGCGAGGACGATCCCGAGGCCCCGCTCGTGATCCGCTGGAAGGGCCGGATGGCGTCGCTCGCGCGCAACGTGGCGGGCGCGCTGGTCCTCGAGTCCGGGCTCCTGCCCGCCCACCTCGGGCCGAGGTACGTCCGGCTCGCGGCCCGGACCACGCCGCTGCTCCTCCAGATGACGGAGCGGGTGAGCTCGAAGGTGGAGATCGTGGCGCCGCCGGGGATGCGGGTGACGGCCGCCGCGCCGGCGCGGATCGAGGCTCCGTTCGGCGTGTACGAGCGGAACGAACGAGAGACGGAGGGCGGGCTCGTCCGGGAAGAGCGGCTCGAGATCCCTCGCGCTCGGGTCGCCCCGGACCGATATCGAGAGTTCACCGCCTTCGCGGCCCAGGTGGACGGATTCCAGGAGGAGCCCATCCGTTTCACCCGATGAGGCGGACCCAGGTCTCCGCGGCCCCATCTCCCCCGAACGAGAAAAGCCGCGGGGGATGGACATGATCCTTTCCTCGAGAGACGTGAACGCGGCGGCACGCCTGCTGCACTGCAACCCAACGTGCGCCTCGTCGTCCAGCTCGTGAAGAGTGTTCGCCGGCTCCTCCGACCGGCGATCCCCTCCGCTCTCCTCGTGGCCGTTCCCGTCTCCTCCTCCACCGTGCGCGCCCGGCGGCTCTTCCCCGTCCGCTCGACGCGCCGGTTCTCCTGACGGGACGGCAGGGCCGCGAGCGCACCTCGTTCGGAGGCGTCCGCTTCCCCGGGCGGACGTCTCCGGACGGTTTCACCGTCAGGGTGAAGCATGGCGCGGCCCGGTACTCCCTCGACCGGGCCGCGCTTCTCGCGTGTCGGGCCGCTCAGGTCTTCGGCGGGGGACCGGAGACGAACCGCACCTCTTCGAAGCCGAGCGAGAGGAGCAGCCCTCGCAGCGATCGCTCCGCGGAGGCACGCGCGCGCTCACGCAAGGTGGCGTCGGCCGCGACCTCGCGCTCGAACGCGAGGCGGGCGAGCTCGAACAGGCGCGCCGTCTCGGCGGAGTCGAGGTTCGAGCCCATCACCTCGGTCTCGCCCGGATCGAGGATCACCTGGATCTGGAGCGGCGGGAGCTCCAGCTCGACGCTCCGGCCCTGGACGCGCACGGTGCGCGCGTCGAGCTTCGAGACGTCGAGCCCGATCTCGGCGTCGGCGAACACGATCGCCTTGCCATGCGGCGTGCGGAAGGTGTACCGGAGCCATCCGGCGACGTCGCCCCAGAACGTCTCCGCCTCCTGCGGCTCGGGGGAGAAGCTGATCTTCTTGTAGAGCGACACGCGCAGGGTCTCGAGCCGCGCGATCTCGCGGACCTGCATCACCACCGAGGGCGGGTCGGGGATCGGGCGGCGGTCGGTCGTGAGCCGGCGCACGACCAGGTAGCCGCCGCCGACGCCGAAGCCCACCGCGAGCGCGAGGAGGAGGGAGCGGACGAATCGCACCATCCGCGAAATCTACCGCGTCCGCGGGCGCGGGCGCGAGGCGTGCTCCTCCTTCTCCTTGGATCTGGCGGGCTTGCCTGGCGCGGGCTTCGCCGGCTTCTTCGCCGCGCTCACTCCAGCAGCCTCCCCGCCACCGCGCTGTGCAGGTCCATGCCCCGGCTCGTGAGGACGAGGCGCCCGGAGCGAACCACCGCGAGACGCCGCGCGACGAGCGCGTCCACCTCGCGCCCGGCTGCGGGTGGGAGCCAGGCGAAGGCGGCGCCCGCGGCCGTCCGCAGCGCGAGCATCACCCGCTCGTTCCGCTCCGCGCGCGGGTCGATCCGGTCCTCCTCGGCCGTGGGCAGGCGGCCCGCGTCGACGGCCGCGAGGTATGCCCCGGCGCTCCGGAGGTTTCCGTACCGCAGCGAGCCTGCGTCCGCACGGCGGCACCCCCAGGCGCCGGCGCCGAGACCGAGGTAGCTCTCGCACTCCCAGTAGAGACGGTTGTGGACCGACTCGCGGCCGGGGCGGGCGTGGTTCGAGATCTCGTAGCGGCGGAGGCCGGCCCGGCGAAGCGCGGCGCGCAGCGCCCGGCCCTGAGCGGCGGACTCCTCGTCGGAGGGCAAGGGCAGCCGGCCCTCCCGCGCCATCCGCACGAACGGGACCTCCTCGGCGAGCGCCTCCGCGTCCACGGTGAGGGCGTAGTCCGAGACGTGGACCGCGCCGGCGGCGACGGCGCGGGCGGCGTCTGCGGCGGCGATCCCCGCGGTCGATCGACGGGCGGCGTGGATGAGGTCGACGCTCGTGTTGCCCACCACCTCCGCCGCCTCGCGGATCGCCCGCTCGGCCTCGTCCGGCCCGTGCCGGCGGCCGAGCTTCGCGAGCACACCGCGATCGAAGGACTGCACACCGACCGAGATCCGGTTCACCCCGGCGGCGCGCCAGGCGCGGAGCCGCTCCCGGTCGCTCGACTCCGGGTTGACCTCGAGCGTGATCTCGAGCTCCCGCGCCGCACCCGTGGCGAACCGGGACCGGATCGCCGCGATCACCTCGCCGATCTCGTCCGCACCCCAGAGCGACGGTGTCCCGCCCCCGAGGTAGATGCTCCGGAGCGCGAGGCCCTCGAACTCCGGGGCGCGGAGGCGCAGCTCCGCGAGGATCGTCCGGGCGTACCGTCCACCGCCCGGCGGCCGCTCGGTCGTGACCGCGAAGTCGCAGTACGGACACCGGTGGGTGCAGTACGGAAAGTGAACGTAGACGCCGAAGGGGCGCATGCCGGGGATCTAGCGCGCCCGGGTCACGATCACCGGGGCGCGCTCCTTCAGGATCGCCTGGAGCCGGCCGTAGCCATCCGCGGCGATCGCGTCCGACGAGGGGAGCAGCGCGGCGAAGTTCCCCTTGGCCGCGAGGTGGATGAGCGGTCCCGGCGTCGCCGCCGCGCCGGCGTCGGTCAGGTCGGCCGAGAGGAGCCGGACCACGCGCCGGCGACCCGGCTCGCCCTTCTTCACGAACAGGAGCTCGCAGCTCGCAAACGCCGCCTCGCCGAGCGAGGCGAACTCTTCCGGGCCGAAGTAGTGGAGCGCGCCCCCCGGCTCGACGCGGAGGTAGCGGAGCCCCACCGGCTCGTACCCACCCGAAGCGAGCGCGGAGAGCAGCGCGGGGAGCGCGACCGCCGGCTCGCCGGACCCGGCGGCGCTCTCGAGGAAGCGCCTGAGCCGCGCGGGATCTCGGAGGCTCGCCGGGCGGGGATCGCCGGCGGGGCCCCGGGTGGTGAGGGTGAAGTTCCGCGCGTCGGGAAAGCCGGCGAGCGCACCGGCGAGATCACCCCCGGAGAGCGGATAGACCACGACCGAGGGCAGTGTCTCCGGGCCGGCCTGCGGGAGGCCCGCCTGCACCGCCGCGCGCGCGGCCCTCGCCCGGTCGTCGCGCCGCGCCTTCTCCCCGGGGTCGCAGAACGCCTTCACCACGGCCGCGTCGAGCCCGGCCGGCGCGGAGCCCTGGCAGGCGACGAGGTTGAAGAGCTGCCGGGCCTCGGCCGTGAACTCGGCCGGCGGCTCCCGGGCGGGAAGCGAGGCGCCGCCCGGCGGGGCATCGCAGGGCTTCACCGGCACGCAGGGATCGTCCGCGGGGGGGGCGGGTGCGGGGGCGAGGAGGAGGAAGGCGAGGGCCGCGATCCGCATGCGGGGTGAGTAGCACGGCAGCGCGGGCGGCGCAGCGGGAGCCCAGGGTGGCTTCGCCGAGCGTGCGAACGAGATCAGCGCCCCTTCTTCCTCGTGTCCTTGGCGGACGACCGCTCCAGGTCGGTAGCTCCCGGCTCGCCCTCCCAGATGACCGCCTCGACGTTGTTGCCATCTGGATCGAGGACGAACGCCGCGTAGGCGGCGTACCCATCGCGCGACCCGGGCGCGCCGTTGTCCTTACCGCCCGCCTTCAGCGCCTCGGCATGGAACCCCTCGATGGCCGCCTTCGACCTCGCGTGGAACGCCAGGTGCGTTGGAGTCCCGACCTCACCCGGAGTGACCCAGAAGTCGTGCCGTCCCGCGTCGTCCTTGAACCCGAAGGAGTCGCCGTACTTCATGTCGCAGACGTAGCCGAGCGGCTTCAGGATGCGCTCGTAGAACCTCCGGCTCGCCTTCGAGTCGCTGCAGCGTAGGCTGACGTGCTCCAGCATGGGGTGGCTTCCGTGCGAGGACTCGAGGGGAGGATGGGGCCGGGGAGCCGCGGCTGCCAGCGCCGGCAACCGGAGCGCCGGGCGAGCGCTCTGGGCGTGCGCCCGACCGCCCGGCGACCGCGGCTACGCTTCCTTGAGCGATGCGATCTGCGCCACGAGGTCCTTGTTCTTCTGGACGTACCGCGCGACCTCGCCGTTCAGGAACTCGTTCTCGCCCCGGAGCTCCTCGACCTCCTCCTGGAGCTTCTTCAGCCCGTCCTTGAGGCGGGCCACGTCCGCGGGGTCGCCGGCTGCGGCGGGGCGGGCCGCGACGGCCTTCTCGAGCTCCTGGACGCGCTTCTTCGCCGCCATCTCACCGCGCGCGCGGGCCTCGAGGTGCTTCTCCAGATCGACCATCGCGGCCTTGAGGCGGGCCACCTCGGCCTGGTGGCGCTTCTCCAGATCGCTGGTCTCGGCCGAGGCGCTCTTCTGGCGGGCGTCGGCGGTCGCGGCGAGCCGCGTGACCTCGGCCTGCGCCCGGTCGAGCTCCGCCCGCGCCCGGGCGAGCTCCGCGGTCCGCGCGTTGCGCTCCGACTCCACCTCGGTGAGCCGGCGCCGCGCGGCGGCGAGGTCCGCGTCGAGCCGCGTCAGCGATCCCTGCAGTCGGCCGCCCTCGACCGCCTGCTTCTCCTCGACCTTCGCCCGCTCCGCCGCCGCCGCCTGCGCCGCGCGCGACGCGGCCTCGGCCGCCTGGGTCCGCTGCTGGACCATCTCGCGCAGGAGCGCGACCTCCTTGCGGAGCCGGCTCGCCTCCTCGGCCTGTGGCTCGAGCTTGGCCAGCCGGTGGACCTCGGCCTCGAGCCGCTTCAGCCGGTCGCGCTCCCCCTCCGTGCCCCGGCGCACCGCCTCGATCTCGCGGGCGAGCTGGTCGCGGCTCGCCACCGCCTCCGCCGCCCGGCGCTCGGCCTCGGCCCGGCCCGACTCCACGCGAGCGATCTCGCCGCGCGTGCCCTCGGCCGTGACCCGCCCCTCGGCGAGCGCGCGGGTGAGATCCCCGATCCGTGTCTCCGCCGCCTCGAGCTCCGCGCTCCGCGCCTGGTACGCGTGCTCGGCGGCGATGGCCTTCTCCTCGTACGCGTGCGTCTCGGCCCGCGCCTGCTTGAGCATCTCCTCGAGCTGCTTCCGCGCTTCGGCCGCCCGCTCGAGCTCGGTCTCGACCGCCGCCACCCGGGCCACGGCCTCGTCCCGCTCCCCGGCGGTGAGGGCGAGGCGTGCCTCCCCCTCCTCGAGCCGCGCCCGCACCGCGTCCGCCTCCGAGCGCAGCTCGTGCG
>JAEZXM010000527.1 GCA_023419875.1 Pseudomonadota bacterium
GCCCGCGCCCGGAACGCCTCGGCCGCGCGCGCGAGCCGCGCCCGCTTCCAGCGGAGCGCCTCGTGGAGCTGGGCGTTGCCCGGCGGCGCCGCCGGTGCGCCCGCGAGGTCCGCGTCGGCGAGCCAGCCCTCGTTGCGCAGCACCTCGAGCGAGACGAGGAGCGGGTTGCCCGCCCGCGACGAGAGCGCCTGGTACGGTGAGTCGCCGTAGCCCGTCGGCCCGAGCGGAAGCACCTGCCAGATCCGCTGGCCGGCCTGGGCGAGCCAGGCCACGAACCGGTGCGCGGCGACGCCGAGATCGCCGGCGCCGTGCGGTCCGGGCAGGGAGGTCGGGTGGAGGAGGATCCCGCTGCGTCGGTCGGTCATGGTGTGCCGGCTCTCACAGGTGCTGGATCTTCTGCTCCTCGCGCGGCTCCTCCTCGCCCGGCGGCGCCTCCGGCGGGAGCCGCCGCTCGAGCGCGCGGGCGACGGTGTCGCGGGCCCCGAGGCCGACGGCCAGCGCCGCCGCCAGCATCACCCCGCCGAGCACGATGCCGAAGGCGAGCGTGGCGAGCCCGCCGCCCACGCCCACGTGCTCGAGGGCCATGGCCGCGGCGAGCACGAACACCAGCCACTTCACCGCCAGCGCGATGTGCCGCGCCTGGTGGATCTGCCGGTTCACCGCGCCGATGAGCACGCTCCGCTCGAGGAAGCGGGCCGCCCCGACGCCGACGAGGAAGATCAGGATCCCGATCACGAGGCGCGGCAGGAACTCCAGGATGGAGAGGCCCAGAGCGCTCGTCGTGCTCGACCCCAGCACGTCGAGGGCCACGGCGATGCCCGTCACGATCACGAACCAGAACGCGCCCCGGGCCACGAGCCAGGACGGCTCGTGGTGGCGGGCGAGGCTCCGGCCCGTGGTCATCCCCCACTCACGCGCCCGACGATCGAACCCCATCCGCGCGAGGACCCGCCGCAGCAGCGAGCGCACCGCGGCCGCCAGCAGCAGCGCGCCGGCGAGGACGAGCAGCATCGCCACCAGCGCGGGCAGGTCCGAGACCAGCACCGCGCCGAGCCGCGCGAACGCTTCGGAGAGCACCCTGCCGACCTCGTTCCACATACATGCCTCCCGGGGTGAAGGTCCTCAAGGGCTGAACCTGTCCGGCCAGCGCCAGCGCGAGATGATGTAGGGCTTCTCCTGCTCGAACGCCTCGCAGAGCCGCTCCACCCGGGCGTCGGCCTCCGCGGGCCCGAGCGACGCCACCTCGTTCACGTAGCCGGCCACCCAGCCCAGATAGATCGGCGTGAGCGACCGGAGGAGCTGGTCCCGGTCCATGGCCTTGACGCGCCACCCGACGGCGAAGTCGTAGACGATGCGTGCCCAGAGCGCGTCGGGCATGCGGAACGCCTCGGGCGGTTCGAGCGCGATCCGCTGGAGCGCGAGCAGCGTCTGGGGCGGCAACAGCCCGCTCCAGAGCCGGCGGAGATCCTGCCAGCCGAGGGCAAAGGCGGAGACCAGCGGTCCGGGCGCGGGCGGCGGCGCCGGATCCGCCGGAGGGTGCTCCTCGCCGATGATCGGGACGGGGCTCGAGCCGCGGACGCGCATCCAGCGGTGGGCGTGCACCTCCATCTCCCGGAAGACGACCGCCAGCACCTGGGAGAGCGCAGCGGAGAGGTCGGTCGGCTGCCGCGGCGGGCGGGGACGCGGGCCGAGGAACACCTGCGCCATACGGCAGTCGGGCACGCTGGCGAGGGTGATGGCCCACAGGTCACCGGAGTCGGCGTGGCGCCACGAGTCGTCGCGAAGGAGATGATCGCCGAGGCGCGACGAGACCACCACCTCCGAGCCGAGCGGTTGCCGGAGCCGGTGGCCGAAGAGCGCGCGCGTGAGCGGGTAGACGATGCCCGTGACGAGGACGCCGTCGAAGCGGCCGCGGGCGTACGCCGGCGCGACCAGATCCACACCGCCGGACAGCACCGGGTCGACGAGCGCCCGGATCCAGCCGGGGTCGGCGGGCCGGGGCATCGCCTCGAGCAACGCGCACGCCGGGGCGCCGAGGTCGGCCGCGACCTCGAGGAGCGCCGGCAACGCGCCCGCGGGCGAGGTGGAGGAGGCGAGCAGCATCGGCGGCGCGCCGTCGGCGCCGGGGGGGAGGAGCTCGCCCGGCACGGTCGCGCCGCGCGGATCCTTCGTGACCAGCACCGCGAGCGTCCGCTCGCTCCCGTACGCCGCTCTCAACCCGGCCCGGAGCGCGAGGGCGGCCTCGCTGGCGGCGAGCGGGTCCGGATCCGAGGAGATGCCGGCGACGACCTGCGGGGTCGAGTGGGCGGTGGCCTGCGCGGGCTCCAGCACGGTGCAAAGGTAACGGAAGTCGAGGTCGAGCGGTGGACGAGCGGTGAAGGGTGCCGACCCGGAGGGGGGCGGGCGAATCTCAGGTCGCTCCCTCGCGGGCGTCGCGCGAGGAGAGCGCCGCCCGCTCCTCGGGCCGGCGGGCTGCTCGCGCCCTGGCGGCGCGGCCGGCGGCGCCGAGCAGGGCCGCCACCCCGACGACCATCGCGAGGACGCTCGCCGGCCCCG
>JAEZXM010000569.1 GCA_023419875.1 Pseudomonadota bacterium
AACCCGTAGCGCGCGCAGACGCGGTGCACGTGCGCCTGGAAGCTCGGGGATCCGGGCGGCGAGGTGGTGAGCTCGACGAATGGCTCGCTGCGGAGCCCCTGAGGCATGCGGCGCTGGAGGTCCGCGCGCCTCGCCTCGGGGACCGCCAGCACGAGCCGGTCCTCGACCACCGGGATCACCTTCAGGGGCCGGTCCACCGGCAGTCGAACGAACCCGACGTGAAGGTCGCCGGCCTCGAGCGCCTCGAGCTGGAGCGGCGACGACATGTCCTCGAGCGAGACGTGCACATGTGGATGGACCTTGCGGAAGCGCGAGACGAGCCGCGGGACCAGGAGGCGCGTCGTGACCCCGAACCCGAGCCGGAGCTCGCCCACCTCGCCGCGCGCCGCGCGCTGTGCCCGATCGAGCACGCGATCGGCCTGGAGGAGCAGGCGATCGACCTCCTCGCGGAAGAGCATCCCGGCGCTCGTGAGCTGTGCGCCGTGCCGGCCGCGGACGAACAGCGGCCCGCCGATCTCGTCCTCGAGCTGGCGCATCTGCTTCGTGAGCGCCGGCTGCGAGACGTGCAGGGCGCGCGCGGCGCGCCCGAAGTGGCCCTGCTGGGCCAGGACCTGGAACGACCGGAGCAGGCGGATTTCCATGCACGCACCCATAGGTGATCCCGAGGTCCGGCGGAACGGGTCGATGCCGCACGGTCCACCCGAGAGGGACGTGCGACATTCCGTGACACCGCTGATCTCTTGGGAGCTGACGGCGCTGAGGCAGCAAATCGCGACTGGAGGAATTCACCATGGGTGAGAACAGGAAGGCTCTCTGGCGGTGCAGCGCGGCGGCGGCGCTGGTCCTCGGCCTGGCGGCGGCCCCGCTCGCGCGGGCGGCCGAGCCGGACAAGCTCCTCGTCTGGATCAACGGCGACAAGGGCTACAACGGCCTCCAGAAGGTGGGGAACGCCTTCGCGGAGAAGAGCGGCGTCCCGGTCACGGTCGAGCACCCGGAGGACGCGCCCGCGAAGTTCCAGCAGGCGGCGGCGGCGGGGCAGGGCCCGGACATCTGGTGCTGGCCGCACGACCGGATCGGCGAGTGGATCGACGGCGGCCTCATCGTTCCTGTCACCCCGAGCAAGGCGATCAAGGACGGCATCGACGCCAAGGCCTGGCAGGCCTTCACCGTGGGCGGAAAGCTCTGGGGCTACCCGCTCTCGATCGAGGCGATCGGCCTCATCTACAACAAGAAGCTCTCCCCGACGCCGCCCAAGACCTTCAACGACGTGGTGAAGCTCGACAAGAAGCTGTCCGCGCAGGGGAAGAAGGCGATCCTCTGGGACTACAACAACACGTACTTCACCTGGCCGCTCCTCGCCGCGAACGGCGGGTTCGTCTTCGCGAAGAAGCCGGACGGCGACCTCGACCCGAACAAGGTCGGCGTGAACAACGCCGGCGCGCTCCAGGGCGCGCAGCTCCTCGCGAAGCTCGTCCAGGACGGCGTGATGCCCAAGGGGGCGAGCTACTCGGCGATGGAGGCCGGGTTCGCGAAGGGGGACATCGCGATGATGATCAACGGCCCCTGGGCCTGGGAGAACGCCCGCAAGGCGGGCGTCGACTTCGGCGTGTCCACCATCCCGGCGGTGGGCAGCAAGCAGGGGCGTCCGTTCGTCGGCGTGCTCGGCTGCATGATCGCCGCACCGAGCCCGAACAAGGACATCGCCAAGGAGTTCCTCGAGGGCTCCGTCCTCCAGCTCGACGGCCTCAAGGCCATCGACGCGGACGTGCCACTGGGCGTGCCGGCCAACAAGGCGTTCTACAAGCAGCTGGCCGCGAACCCGAACATCAAGGCGACGATGGCGAACGCCCAGCTCGGCGAGCCGATGCCCAACATCCCGGCGATGGGGAAGTTCTGGTCCTCCATGGCCTCCGCCCTCGAGAACATCACCAACGGCCGCCAGACGCCCAAGGCGGCGCTCGATGGGGCCGCGGCCCGCATGACGGGCAAGGAGGAGGCGGCGAAGTAGTTCCGACACGGGAAGCCGGATGAAGCCCCAGCGCCAGGTCGAGCAGGCCGAGGCCGCTTCGCGGTCCGGTCCGGAAGCGCCGCGGCGTGCACGCGCCGGGGCCCGGGTCATCGGGAGGGCGATCGCCGTCGTCGCGGCGGTCGCCCTCTTCTATCTCGTCTGGCTCGTCGCCTCGTCGGGTCAGGTCCTGCTCGCCATCGGAGTCCTCGCGGTCGCGTCCATCGGCTTCTTCGTCTACACGGCGCGGCGCGGATACACCTGGCGGTACCTCTTCCCCGGCATCCTCGGGATGCTGGTCTTCGTGATCGTCCCGATCGTCTACACGATCCGGCTCGGGTTCACGAACTACAGCTCCCGCAACCTCCTGACCTTCGGCCGCGCCACCCAGTACCTGCTCGATCAGACCGCGGCCGGTCCGGGCCTGCCGTACCGATTCGCGGTCCACCGGACCGACGCCGGAGTGCGGCTGGTGTTCACGACACCGGAGCCCGAGCAGGAGGAGGGCGAGGACGCGGCTGCGCAGCCCCCGGCCACCCCCGCCCGGTTCGCGACGCCGCCGCTCGATCCCGCGAAGGCGCCCGATGACGTCATCGAGGCGGCGCCGATCGACGCCGGCGAGCAGCTCGGCGAGCCGCTCCCGCTCCGCGAGGTGATCGCGGTCCGGCCCTTCCTCTCGAAGCTGCGCGTGAAGTTCCCGGACGGCACCCTGGCGCGCATGGCCTCGCTCCGGGAGTTCGCGCCGCTCCAGCCGCTCTACGAGAAGCGCGACGACGGCGCGCTCGTGAACACCCAGACGAAGCAGGTGCTCACCCCGGACCACGAGATCGGGTTCTACGTCGCGGAGGACGGCACGCCGGTGCGTCCCGGGTTCAAGGTGGACGTCGGGTTCGCCAACTACGTGCGCGTGCTCACCGACCGCGCCCTCTCGGCGCCGCTCGTCCGGATCTTCGCGTGGACGGTGGCGTTCGCGCTGCTCACGGTGCTCTTCACGCTCGCGGTGGGCATGACGCTCGCGGTGGTGCTCAACTGGGAGGCGCTGCCCGGGCGGACCCTGTACCGCACCCTGCTCTTCCTGCCGTACGCCGTGCCCGGGTTCATCTCCATCCTGGTCTTCCGCGGCCTCTTCAACCAGAACGTGGGCGAGCTGAACCTCATCCTGGACAGCCTCTTCGGCATCCGGCCGGCCTGGTTCTCCGAGCCGATGCTCGCCCGGGCGATGATCCTCATCGTCAACACCTGGCTCGGATACCCGTACATCCTGGTGCTCGCGACCGGGCTCATCAAGGCGATCCCCGCGGAGCTGTACGAGGCCTCGGCGATGGCGGGCGCCGGCCCGCTCCAGACGTTCCGGTACGTGACCGCGCCGCTCATCATCAGGCCGCTCACGCCGCTGCTCGTCGCGTCGTTCGCCTTCAACTTCAACAACTTCGTCCTGATCGCGCTGCTCACCCAGGGGCGGCCCGATTTCCTCGACGCGCGCGTGCCGGCGGGGACGACGGACATCCTGGTCTCGTACACGTACCGGATCGCCTTCCAGGACTCCGGGCAGCAGTTCGGGCTCGCCGCCGCGATCTCGACGGTGATCTTCGTCATCGTGGCCGGCCTCTCGATCCTCAACCTGCGCCTCACCCGCGGACGGGTCGAGAACCAGCCGCGCTAGGAGAACGGGCAATGGCGGTCGTCCAGGGCAAGGGTCACAGGTGGCGGCTCCTCGCGGCCCATGCCGGGCTCATCGCGATGTGCGCGCTGGTCCTCTTCCCGCTGCTCATGATCCTCTCGATCTCGCTGCGGCCCGGGAACTTCGCCACCGGCGACGTCATCCCGAAGGAGATCAGCCTCGAGCACTGGAAGCTCGCGCTCGGGATTTCCTACACCGCAGCAGACGGCAAGCTGGTGGAGCCGCCGTTCCCGGTGCTCCGCTGGCTCTGGAACTCGACCAAGATCGCCGCCCTCTCCGCCTTCATCATGGTGTTCCTGTCCACCACCGCCGCCTTCGCCTTCGCGCGCATGCGCTTCCGCGGCAAGCAGCCGATCCTGAACTCGATGCTGCTCCTCCAGATGTTCCCGCCGGTGCTGGCGCTGGTCGGCATCTTCGCGATCTTCGACACCATCGGGAACTTCGTCCCCGCGCTCGGGGTCGAGTCGCACGGGGCCGTGATCCTGGCGTACGTCGGCGGGATCGCGCTGCACATCTGGACGATCCGGAGCTACTTCTCCACCATCCCGGTGGAGATCGAGGAGTGCGCCAAGGTGGACGGCGCCACGCACGCGCAGTCCTTCCTCTACATCCTCCTCCCGATGGCGGTGCCGATCCTGATGGTCGTCTTCGTGCTCGCCTTCATCGGCTCGATGATCGAGTACCCGATCGCCTCCATCCTGCTCCGCCAGGTGGACTCCCTCACGCTCGCGGTCGGCTCGAGGTACTTCCTCTACGAGCAGAACTACCTCTGGGGCGACTTCGCCGCGGCGGCGGTGCTCTCCGGGATCCCGATCACGATCGTGTTCCTGCTCGCGCAGCGGTGGATCGTGTCCGGGCTCACGGCGGGCGGGGTGAAGGGGTGAGCTTCCGCATCGTCTCGTTCTCGACCGGGCGGAACCCCGCGCGCCGGTAGAGCGCGCGCCCGCGCGGATTGGACCGCGACACCTCCAGCTCGAGCGCCACCGGCGCCTCCCATCCCAGCGTCCCCGCCGCGAGCAGCGCCAGGAGCTCGGTCGCGAAGCCTCGTCCCCGGGCCCCGGGCCCGACGTACAATTCGTCGATGGTGCAGATGAGCCCGCCCAGCTCGTTCGACCAGTACGGGACGAGGAGCGCGTACCCCTCCACCCTCCCGCCCACCTCGAGCGCGAGGCACCGGCCGCGGGAGGGCGCGTCGCGGAACAGCTCCAGCGTGCGGCGCACGCGGGCCGGATCCGGCGCCATCGTGCCGGGGTCCTCGCGGTAGAGCGCGAGGTAGAGCTGGATCACGCGTTCGTCTTCCTCGGGGGTCGCCGGGCGCCACATGGAGGTTGCTATAGCCGCCGTCCCACCTCGTGCGCTCCCGAGGGGTGCAGGTCGAGCGGCTTCTTGCCGGTTTCACTCTCAGCGGTAGAGTCGGCGCGCGCTTCGGCGAAGCGCGCCGTTCAGTGTTCGACCCCCACCCAAGGAGACCCGAGATGAAGAAGCTCGCTCTGGTGATCGCGGCCCTCGCGCTCGCGCTGCCGGCCGCCGCGCAGGAGAACAGGACGCGGTTCGGACTGGGCGTGTCGATCACGCCGGAGGCCGCCTTCGCGCCCACCGTCGAGCTGTACCTGCCCATCGATCTCCGCGGGAACCTCCGGATCGAGCCGTCGCTGGGCGTCTTCACCACCGACGCGGGCGACGCGAGCGCGAGCGACATCACGCTCGGCGTGGGCGTCTTCTTGATGAGGCGCGTGGCGCAGCCCGTGAACCTGTATTACGGCGGGCGCTTCAAGCTGAACTTCGCGAGCGCCGACGACGGCGTGAACGACGACTCGGGCACCGACATCTCGATCGCGGGCGCGCTCGGCGGCGAGTACTACCTCGTGCCGAAGTTCTCGCTCGGGCTCGAAGGGCAGCTCGGCTTCCGTTCCACGTCCGACGTGAACGGCGATGTCTCCGGCTTCTTCACGACCGGGCTCGGCTTCCTGCGCGTGTACTTCTGAACGAGGTCAGCGGCGCGGCGCAACGATCCGTTTACGCCGCAACGCAGCGAGAGCGCTGCGACCTCGCGCGCACACGCCCGCCTCCCCTCCGGGGTACAGGCTTGGAGTATGATGTGCCCCCTTTCCGAACCTGACCCCGCCGGCCCCGCGCCGGCGGGCCGGAGGTGGGCCGCATGTCGCAGGACGTCCGCGTGGGCACGAAGGTCGCGACCGTACGGGAGTCGCTGAGCCTCACCGTCGAGGAGCTCGCCGAGCGCAGCGGCTGCGACCTCGCGCTCATCCGCCGGATCGAGGGGGGCGAGATCGTCCCGTCGCTCGCCCCGCTGATCAAGATCTCGCGCGCCCTCGGCGTCCGGCTCGGGACCCTCCTCGACGACGCCACCGGCCTCGGGCCCGCGATCACCCGGCGCGACGAGGCGGCGGGCGCGACGCCGACGAAGAGCCTCGAGACGCGATCGGCCACGGGGACGCACGACTTCTTCTCGCTCGCCCCCGGCAAGGCCACGAAGCACATGGAGCCGTTCCTCGTGACGATCCACCCCGGCGCCGACGCGCCCTCCTCGCACGAGGGCGAGGAGCTCCTGTACGTGCTCGAGGGGAAGATCGAGGTCGCCTACGGCAAGGACGTCCACACGCTCGGGCCCGGCGACTCCATCTACTACGATTCGATCGTCCCGCACCGCGTGAGCGCCGCCGGCGACGCCGACGCCCGGATCCTGGCGGTCGTCTACGCGACGGCCTAGCCCACGAGGACGACGCGCATGGAGTTCAAGCCGAGCGATCTCAGCGACCTGACTCTGGGCGCGCTGCTCGAGCAGCAGGCCGCCGCCGAGCCCGGCCGCGACGCGGTCGTGTACCCGGACCGCGGCCTCCGCTGGTCGTACGCCGAGTTCAACGAGCGCGTGGACCAGCTCGCCCGCGGGCTCCTCGCCATCGGGATCGGCAAGGGCGATCACGTCGGCATCTGGGCCCGGAACGTCCCCGACTGGCTCACCTTCATGTTCGCGACCGCCAAGATCGGCGCGGTGCTCGTGACGGTCAACACCGCCTACAAGGGCCACGAGCTGGCCTACGTGGTCGAGCAGTCGGACATGAAGGCGCTGGTGCTGATCGACGGGTTCAAGGACGTGGACTACCTCGCCATCGTCCGCGAGCTCGTGCCCGAGGCCGCCCGCTGCGAGCGCGGGCGGCTCGTCTCGGCGCGCTTCCCGAAGCTCAAGTCGCTCGTCTACCTGGGGCCCGAGAAGCACCGGGGCATGTACAGCGTCCCCGAGCTGCTCCTCCTCGGCGCCCATCGCCCGGACGCCGAGCTCCGCGCTGCGGTCGCGGCGACCTCGTGCGAGGACGTCATCAACATGCAGTACACCTCGGGGACGACCGGGTTCCCGAAGGGCGTGATGCTCACGCACCGGAACATCCTCAACAACGGCTTCTTCATCGGCGAGCGGCAGAAGTTCACGGACCAGGACCGGGTCTGTCTCCCGGTGCCGCTCTTCCACTGCTTCGGCTGCGTGCTGGGCGTCATGGCCGCCGTCACGCACCGCGCCACGATGGTGATGCTCGAGGCCTTCGATCCGCTCCTCGCGATGGCCGCGGTGCAGAAGGAGAAGGCCACCGCCCTGTACGGCGTGCCGACGATGTTCATCGCCGAGCTCGCGCACCCCATGTTCCCGATGTTCGACCTCTCGTCGCTCCGGACCGGGATCATGGCCGGCTCGCCCTGCCCCATCGAGACGATGAAGCAGGTGATGAGCCGGATGAACTGCCGGGAGATCACCATCGCGTACGGCCTCACCGAGGCCTCGCCGGTGATCACGCAGACGAGCACCGACGATCCGCCGGAGCTCCGCGCCACCACCGTCGGCAAGGTGCTCCCCGGGATCGAGGTCCGGATCGTCGATCCGCAGTCCGGCAAGGACTGCCCCCCCGGCGTGCCCGGCGAGCTGTGCTGCCGCGGCTACAACGTGATGAAGGGCTATTACCGGAACCCGGAGGCGACCGCCGAGGCGGTCGATCCCGACGGCTGGCTCCACTCCGGCGACCTCGCCACCGTGGACGAGGCGGGCTACTACCGCATCACCGGCCGCAGCAAGGACATGATCATCCGCGGGGGCGAGAACGTGTACCCGCGCGAGGTCGAGGAGCTCCTGCACACGATGCCGGGCATCCTCGACGCGCAGGTGGTGGGCGTGCCCGACGCGCGCTACGGCGAGGCGGTGGGCGCGTTCATCCGCAAACAAGCCGGCGCCGAGGTGAGCGAGGCGGACGTGAAGGAGTTCTGCCGCGCCCGCGCCGCTCGCTACAAGTGCCCGGCCCACGTCTTCTTCGTGGACGGCTACCCGCTCACCGCGAGCGGCAAGGTGCAGAAGTACAAGCTCCGGGAGATCGCCAGGGAGAAGCTCGGCATCACCCTCGGCGTCTTCGCCGGCGAGGCCGAGGCACCGCCGGCGCGCCCCGCCGCCCCGGCGGCCCTCCCCCGCCGCGACATGTACGAGATCCGCTGGCACGGCCGCGGCGGACAGGGCGCGGTCACCGCCGCGAAGATCCTCGCCGACGCGGCCTTCCGGAGCGGCTTCGCCGGCGTGTCGTCGGCGCCGTCGTTCGGCTCCGAGCGCCGCGGCGCGCCGGTCACCGCCTCGACGCGCCTCGCGGCGGCGCCGGTCCGGCTCCACGCGCAGGTGACCGAGCCGCACATCGTGGTGGTGCTGGACGAGACGCTGCTCCCGGGCGGCGCCCCCACCGCGGGCCTCCAGCCGGGCTGGCTCCTCATCGTCAACACCGCGCGGCCGGCCTCTGCGCTGGGCGTGAAGCCCGGCATCCGGGTCGTGACGGCCGACGTCTCGGCGGCCGCGCAGGAGGTCGGGCTCGTCGTGGGCGGGAACCCGATGGTCTCGACGGCCATCCTCGGCGCCTTCGCCGCCGCCACCGACCTCATCAGCATGGACTGCCTGCGGGCGGCGATCGGGGCCTCGTTCTCCGCCTCGGCCGCCAAGAAGAACTACGACGCCGCGGCCCTGGCGCGCGAGACGGCCCGCGTCGAGCGAGCGAACCCATGAACACGAAGGACTGCGGCCACGAGATCTCGATGTCCACCCCGAGCCCGGGCGAGGCCGGGGCGACCGGCGACTGGCGAACCTCGCGCCCGGTGCTGGAGCGGGCCCGTTGCCTGGCGGTGAAGCAGGACGACCTCGCCTGCCAGCTCTGCTGGGTCTACTGCCCGGACGTCTGCATCACCCGGGGCGTTCCGCCCGCGGTGGAGCTCCAGTTCTGCAAGGGCTGCGGGATCTGCGCGGAGGTCTGCCCGGTGGACGCCATCAAGATGGTCGCGGAGACGGACGCGGGGGTGGACCGGTGAGCGACGCCATCACTGCGGTCATGACCGGCAACGAGGCCGCCGCCACCGCCGCCCGGCTGGCGCGGGTGCAGGTGGTGGCCGCCTATCCCATCACCCCGCAGTCACCGGTGGTGGAGACGATCTCGAAGTGGGTGGAGGACGGCGAGCTCGCCGCCGAGTTCGTCCGGGTCGAGAGCGAGCACAGCGCCCTCACCGTCTGCATCGCCGCCGCCTCGGTCGGCGCCCGGGTCTTCACCGCCACCAGCGCCAACGGGCTCGCCTACATGAACGAGCAGGTCTGGTGGGCGGCCGGCGCGCGGCTCCCGGTCGTGATGTGCGTCGCGAACCGCGCCATGGCGGCGCCGTGGAACGTCCTCAACGACCAGCAGGACTCGATGTCGGTCCGCGACGCGGGCTGGATCCAGCTCTACTGCCGCGACAACCAGGAGATCCTCGACACCACCCTCCAGGCGTTCCGGCTCGCCGAGTCGCTCCACCTGCCCGTGCTCGTCTGCTACGACGGGTTCCTCCTCTCCCACACGGTCATGCCGGTGGAGATCCCCTCCGAGGCGGCCGCCGACGAGTACCTCCCCCACGTCGCGCAGCTCCCGCTCCTCGATCCCGCCGTCCCCCGCAACGTCGGTCCGGTGACGCTCGCCGACCCGCGCGCCAACGCCGAGGGCGTGCTCTGCCACGGCTACATGGAGCTCCGCGCGCTGCACCACAAGGCGCTCCAGGCGGCCCTCACCGCGATCCCCGAGGCGGACCAGACGTTCGCCCGGGTCTTCGGCCGGAGCTGGGGCGGGCTCACCTTCGCGACGAAGCTCGACGACGCCGAGGTGGCCCTCGTCGCCGCCGGGAGCCTCACGCAGGAGCTGGAGGTGGTCGCCGACCTCCTGCGCGGAGAGGGGATCAAGGCCGGCGTGCTCGGGATCCGCGCCTACCGGCCGTTCCCGCGCGAGGCCATCCGCGCCGCCCTCGCCGGCACGTCGCTCTGCATCGTCTTCGACAAGGCGGTGAGCTACGGGCACGAGGGCCCCATCTGCTCCGACGTGCGGGGCGCGCTCTCCGGCGTCGCCGGCGCGCCGCCGGTCTTCGGCGCGGTGGCTGGCCTCGGCGGCCGCGACATCACCAC